>CALMTA010000212.1 GCA_937872505.1 uncultured Neisseriaceae bacterium
AACCTCAGTGCCATAATAAAAGAGCACCCTGCTTACCATCCAGATAGTAAGAGTTACCTTGACTATTGGAGAGAGCAGAAAAAGTACTGCGTAGAGGGTTATTGGTATGAAGACTTACCTAATCAATGGAGATTTGCACCACCACAGCTGTACTTTTATGCTAACATGGGTACGATTATACGTACCGATCATAAAACAAAAGCAAGAAAAAAAGAACGTCCATTAATACGTGATGTAGAATGGATAATCTACACTGCATACTTAGTATGTCGTGGATTCTCAGGCTTTAGTGACGATAAAGAGTACACCTCAAACCTTGCAGTAAGGGACAACATACAAGAATTAATAACCCCTACCTGCAAAAAGAAAGACGGCTCACTAAAAACCTTTATTGATCCATTAGAATACCTGAAACAACTACATCCAAATCAACTAGGTGTACCCCTATATGAAAATCCAGCGCAAAATCTTTTCCTGCTAGGTAGTCGAGGACTTGGAAAAGATGTTCATGAAGACACTTTAGTACATTCTGAAACAGGGTCTTATGCTATCAAACACATTAAAGTAGGAGATAGAATATATGGCGCTGACGGAAAGTTAACAACTGTTTTGAAAAGATTTGATTTTAATGACCAAGAACAATTTAGAGTGACTTTATCTGACAAAAGAAGTGTGTTATCAGGCTTAGGTCATTTATGGGGTGTATATCAAAAAGTGGGTAATAAATTAAAATATGTTGTAAAAGAGTTAAGGGAAATAAAAGAAGATTACCTTGTAGGTAAAAGACAAGACGCAAGATATTTTGTACCTCAAACCAGCCCTGTAGAATATCCAGAAAAACAACATTATATAGACCCTTATGTGTTAGGGTCCTTACTAGGTGATGGGTGTCTAAGACAAGGCATAACGTTCACAACAGCAGACACAGAAACTGTAACCGAGATAAACACCTTACTGCAAGACGATTACCAACTACACAAAGTGGTGTCTTCTAAATACAGTTATTGTCTTAGAAAAACAACTCAAGATACTAAAGGACAACAAAAATACATTGCAGAACTAAAAAGACTTGAGCTTTATAGAACTACATCGCATACAAAGTTTATACCCAAACAATATTTGTTAGGTTCAGTAAACCAAAGACTTGCCCTACTACAAGGTTTAATGGACACAGACGGATATGTGACAAGTACTGGAGATATTGAATACAGCACTGTATCCAACCAATTAAAAGAAGATTTTTTAAGTTTAGTTCGATCTTTAGGTATAGTAGCTAAATGTACAGACTACCCCACTAAATACAGAATACATTTAAAAACAAGTCTTCCTATATTTAGGTTAGAAAGAAAGTTGAAAAGATTAAACACAACTCCATCTAAATATACTACAACTAACAGGACAAAACTTGCTATAAAAAGCATAGTTTCTGAAGGTGTAAAACCATCAGTCTGCATTTCAGTAGACAATAATGATAAACTTTTTCTAGTTAATGATTATGTAGTTACGCATAATTCGTACACAACAGCTCACGCTATACTCCATGAGCTTGTCTTCGACGGTGCTAAATACTACACCAAAGACAGTATAAAATATCCTAACAAAGCAGAGATATTTGTAGGTGCATTTAAGGCTGATAAGTCAACAGATTTACTTTCTAAAGTAGAACAAGCGTTGGTATCAATGCCAGGTGCATTTGGTTCAAGCAGTAATTATAGGCCTGCACCATTCTACAAAGAGATGTCAGGTACATTAAAAGCAGGCAACTCTAAATCTGTGTATGAACACAGCTACAAGAAGAAAGAAAACGGTAACTGGGTTACTGCAGGTACAGGTAGTAGAATACTGCACGAGATATTTACAGTAGAAAACCCACAAGCTGCGACAGGTTACAGACCTAGCCTATTAGTAATAGAGGAAGTTGGGTTACTACCTAACCTAAAAGAAGTGCATGGTGCTAACCTTCCAACACAAAGCACAGATGGTTTGAAGTTTGGCAGCAGTGTGTACATCGGTACAGGCGGTAACATGGAAAAAATCATTGAGAGTGAGTATGTGTTTCGTCGTCCCAAAGACTATGACATGTTAGCCTTTGAAGATATTTGGGAAAACACAGGAGAGATAGGGCTATTTATTCCTGTACAATATACTTACAATGACTTGAAAGATTCAAATGGAAACACTATATTTGAGTCCGCTAATAAACGTGTAGCGCAAGAACGTAAAAACAAACGCGGTGAAGCTCTTCAACATCTGAAAGTTAGTTACCCAACTGTACCTTCAGAAATGTTTATGAGTGAGCGAGGTAACTTATTTCCAAAAGAAGAAATACAAAACCAATTAAAGTTTCTAATAAAGAATCAACGAAAGGTTGACGCCTTAACCAACTACGGCTCACTTGTGTTCGACTTTGAAAGCTCTAACGGCATCGCATTTAAGCAAGACACTTCAGGTGATCACGTACCTATCACTGACTTCCCTACAAAGAAAGGCTTATTACTGAAAGGTGCAGTAACAATTTATGAACATCCACCTGAAGTAATACCTAACGGGCTGTACAAAGTAGTGTATGACCCTGTACGAGATGATGACATATTCACAATGAGCAAGGGTGTATCTCTTGCAGCAATATACGTATACAAAGCAGCACAAAAGTTTGATGGTGTATACGATCAACTTGTTGCACATTACGTAGGAAGATATCCTGACATAGACGTAGTACACGATATAGCAATTAAGCTTGCATTATACTACAACGCAAAGATACTTGTTGAGATGAACTTACCTGGATTCTACAAACACTGCATACATAAAAAGTATCTAGCATTACTTGAACCCACACCATACTTAACTATTGGAAAGATAAGTCCTAATACGACAATTAGAAATAAGTACGGTATATACATGACTACACCACTAATACTTCAAGCAGAGCAATACCTAATACGTTGGCTGTTAGAAGTACGCGAACAAATTTTAGACGAAGCAGGAAACGTCACAGCTGTAAAACGCAACATAAACTTCATTTATGATAAAGCATTACTCGAAGAACTTCTAAACTATAACAGAGTAATAAACACTGACCGTGTATCCGCATTACTTATGCTAATGCTTTGGTTAGAAGAAGCAAAAGAAATGCCACCTGTAACACAGAACGATGTAAACTTAGAACACCCAATGTTAGAATATTTATCATCAGGTAATTTATTTGCAAGAAACAAACAACCAAACAAAATAAAAACTGGCTCAATGTATTCTAATATAACATTCCCAACTCTTCATGGCCAAAACTAATTACTTCGATACAGTATCGTTTGATTTACGAGATCGCATTCCCTTTTCATCAAAGAAAGCGCGTAACTGGGAATGGGCTAAACGTAAAGCAGACTATTACGACAGATACAATAACAGACAATATTGGAGTGAAAAATACAATCGCATAAAGGCTAACTACGATCTATTCAACGGTAAATGGGATAGCTCAAGCTATTCACACATTGAAAATCCGTACAACGTAGAAGACTTTGCAACTCCAACAAACCTTGAACATGTTGATGTATGCTCATTACCACTTAGAGAAATGGTAGGAGCTGAACTAAAGAGACCTTTCAACATTACAGCAGTAGCAATCAATGCTGATGCCGCATCAAAACGTAGACGAGAACGCTTAAAACTATTAAAAGAATACGTCTACAATGAAATCATGGGACCTGTCAGACAAGAATTAATGTCACAATTCCCTGAACCACAATCAGAAGAAGAAGCACAACAAATACAACAACAACTGCAAGAGCAAGAAAAAGCTATGACACCTGAAGAAATTCAGGAGTATATGTCCAAGCACTACAAGCTTCCTGAAGAAGAAACAGCACAAAAGATAATTAACATCTTAGTAAAAGAACTTGATCTACAACTAATATTCAACGAAGGTTGGAAGGATGCAGTAATAACAGGCGAAGAAATATATTATGTAGGACAGAAAAACAAAAAGCCTTACATAGAAAGTATCAACCCAATGAATTTTAACTATGACAAATCACCTCATGTACGGTTCATACAAGATAGTGAGTGGTGTACATACGAAAGAATGATGTTAGTATCTGACGTATACGATATGTACGGTCAATACCTGACAGAGAAAGACATGAAAAAGTTAGACACCTTCTTCGATAAGGTAAACTATAGTGAAGAAGAACTGCTAACCAACACAGCTGTATTACTAGACACAGTAGGTGACATAGACAGTGTACATTTACTTGACAGATACATACGCGTAGTCCACATCTGCTTCACATCTTTGAAAAAGATAAAGTTTATTACACGCCTAAACCCTGAGACCATGCAAGAAGAAGTATTAGTGACTGATGAGACCTATAAATTCGACAACACTATTGACTTAGAAGAAGAGATAGCATGGATACCAGAAGAATGGGAAGTAACAAAGATAGGTGAAGACATATATTGTAACATAGGGCCTGTTGAAAACCAATACCGAGATCTCAATAAGCCTTACGAAACCTCTAAGAATTATTACGGTATAGCCTACAAGACAAAAAACAGCGACATTATATCTCCATTAGATAGAGCTAAGTACTGGCAAATAATGTACAACATCATTTGGTTCAGGCTTCAAGAAACATTAGCAACAGATAGAGGTAACGTACTATTAGCTGTACTAAAACAAATACCAAAAGGCTGGACACCTCACAAATGGTTGCAATACCTAAGTGTAACAAAGGTAGGTTTCTTAGATACTACACAAGATGTTACACCTGTAGGCACAGACCCACAATATTGGAAGTCTATTAATCTATCCAACAACCAAGATCTTCAAAAATACATTAACTTATTAGAATACTGTGAGCAAAAATGTGTGCGTACTACAGGTTCTAATGAGAATAGAATAGGTACAGTATCTCCATATGAAACTGCAACTAATAATCAACAACGTATAATTCAATCTTCAAACATAACAGAGCCTGAGTTTTATTTACATAACTTATTGAAAGAGAAAGTTATGACAGGCTTACTTGAACAAGCAAAGTTATGCTACAAAGAGAATCCAACATTCGTATCATTTGTACTAGATGATTTCTCAGCAGGTGATTTAAGAATAGACACAGAACTTCTAAACTCATCTGAGTATGGTGTGTACATCACTAACTCTACTGATGATCAGTTTACAGTTGACCAACTAAGATTACAACTTGACAGACTAATACAAGTAAGTCAGGGTGACCTACGTATTGTAGCTGAAGTCTTAACAACTAAAAACCCTGCAAGCATTAAGAAGCTAATTGATAAAGTAGCAGACGAATTAGCAGAAGCTAAAGCACAACAAAGTCAAATACAACAACAACAAATCCAAGCTAATCAACAAATCGAACAACAAAGAGCTGAAGATTTCAAACGTGAGAAACAATTAGATAGAGAGTACAGACTTAAAGAAGCGTACATACGTGCATTAGGTTACAACAATGAGAATGATTTGAACACTAATAATGTACCTGACGTTCTTGAAGCGGCTAAGTTCAACAGTGATTTGTCAATTAAGTTAAATGAAAGTGAATTAAAACAAAAAGAAATTGAAATCAGAGAACGTGAACTTACTGAGAACAACAACTCTGAAGAACGAGATAGGCAAGTTGAGTTAGAGAAGATAAGAAGCAATGAAAGGATTCAAAATCAACGTGAAAGGCAGCGACGTGACAATACTAAAAAGTAATGACCGCTATATGTAAATAGAACTAATAGAAAAAAAACTAAACAATCTTATAACAATTAAATATTTTTGTATGCAACCGAACATATTAGACCCACAAGACGACAACCAAATGTGGAGCTTAATTGAAGATGAACTGCTTGGTGACCCTATTGAAGACACTGAAGATGATGAAGACCAGCCGATAATTCCCGCTGCACCTCCGCAAAAGAAACAATCAGAGCCTAAGCTACCACCTCAAGAACAAGAGAATCCTTTCAAACTATTCGCTTCCGAGTTAGGCGTAGAGCTTGAAGATGATTGGGATGGTGACGGTGACGAATTCAAAACAATTCTACAAGACAAAGTACGTGAAGAAGTCTTAGAAAGTCTTCACTTAGATGATCCAATAGTTGACGGCTTTATCAAATTCGTATCTAATGGTGGTAAGCCAATTGACTTTATTCAAGCTGTATCCACACCAACATTGGATAGGATGTCTCCTGAAGATAGATACAGGGCGTACATGAAGGCAACCACAAAGTTATCTCCTGACAAGATTGAACGCTTAATGGAGAAATCAAAAGAGCTAGGAGAATTCGAAGATGAAGTTCAAGAGTTTACAGATGAGATGAACTCTATACGTGATGAGCATATTCAAGCTACGTTAAAGTATCAAGAACAAGAGAAGCGTGAACGTCAAGAAGCTTTACGTAAAGCAGCAATTGAAAGAAAAGCAATCGTGAAATCAAAAGATATACTTGGTGTACCTATCACAAAGAATGCAGAGTTTGAAAAGTTTTACTTATCTCCTACAGAACGTGTAGAGTATGACGGTAAAACTTACAATGTGACAGGTTATCAAAAGAGATTGATGGAGCGCCAACAAAACCCATTACAGTACGAAGCGCTGTTAGCTTATTTAGAATTTACAAACTTCAAACTGTTAGGAGAAGAGACTAAGATTAGAACTGAAGTTTCAAAAGATTTAAAGTCAAAACTACAAACATATTATTCAGGCAATAGAACAACTCGTTTAATTGACGAGGGTTAAAAAAACAAATTATGCAACACAAGCAAAGTAAATTTCAACTTTTTAGACAAGATGGAAAGGAATTAAGTTGGGCAAATTACACAATGGAAAACCATTTAGGGTATAATGCTTACATCAAACCAACAGAGATTGCACAAGACGCAATTCAATTCGTATCCACAACTAAATCGTTAAGTAAAGGTATTACACCTTTGATGGATCTCACCAAAGGTAAAGGTAAAACAATTACTATTGACACACGTGAATGGGAATGGAAATTGTACGGCACATCATGTCGCCCTGCAATCTCATTAGAAAATCTTGAAGCTGATAATGCCGTAGCAGGTATTCAAAACACTAAATTCAAATTAAAGCTTGACACTGATTACTATGTAATTGGTGATGTATTAGCACCTCGTGGTCCTAAACAATTCCAAGCACGTGTACAAGAAGAGCCAGTACCTGATGGTGATGGCACGATCTATTCATTAGTCTTAATGACTGACGATCCTACACTCTTCGTACCCCAAAAGTTCTTCCAACCTGGAGAGCAATGGAAAAAACTATTCTCTACTTACTCTGAAGCTCGTGTAGGTGCGGGTTCTACAATGTATAATGAAAGCCCTTATTTCATTATGCGTTCTTGGTTATCTCACACCGCTAAGAAATACAGGATTACAGGTGACGCAGCTCGTGCTCGTTTAGTTGTACGTCCTTTTATCTTGGATCACAAGACAGGTAAAAAAGATAACGGCTCTGATATGTGGTATCACTACGCAGAAGCTGTAGCAGAAAGAGAATGGAAAGAAGAGCAAGAACACATCTTGTGTTACTCTCGTTCAACAAAAAAAGTAATTGATGAGCAGACAGGTCTTCCTGTTAACCAAGGTCCTGGACTTCAAGAGTTAATGGAAGAAGGTAACTTAAATTACTACAACACATTCTCTATCAGACTTGTTGAAGACTTCCTTAGAGATATTTTCTTCAACCGCGTTAAGCCAGAGAACCGTAACATCTACATGTTGACAGGTCAGATTGGTATGGAGTTGTTCGACAAAGCAATTAAAAACATTGCTAACGGTAACTTCTCTGACCAAGCTGCATACTATATTGATGACAGCGGTAAGAAAGTAGATCGTTCTCAAGGTGGTACATTAGCATACGGTAACTACTACAAAGCATACAACATGCAATGGGGTACGTTAATTCCTGTATGGTTCCCTCTCTATGATGATTTAGAACAACATACAGAGATCAATCCTGACACTGGTTATCCTGTAGAAAGCCAACGCTTCACGTTCTTAAACCTAGGTTTAGGAGAAGGTGTAACCTCAGACAACATCATGTATGTAGAACGTAAAGACAGTGAAAGCTTTGGTTATATGTGTGGAACTTATACTCCGTATGGACCTAATAAAGGTACTATGCCTATGTCTTATCCTGGAGATTACTTCGACATTTATCGTACCAAACAATTAGGTATACAACTTACTGACCCGAAACTTACAGGAGAGCTTATCTTTAACATGCACTATTAAAAACACTAAAAACAACCCGACACTATGAGTAAATTAGTATATATAAAACCAGCGAAAACAAATTCTAAATTCTGGCACAACCCAGAAGTTAAGGGTTATCAGTACTTTCCTGAAACTCAAAAGGTGTACCCACCTTATTGGGATTTCAACTTACACAAGTACGTATTCGGTAACCTAACTGATGAGGAAGTCTTGGAACTATGTAAGCGCACAAAGCTAGCATACATAGACGGTAAAGAAGAAGGTCAAGTAATTGATGAGATTGATTTATCACATAGAGAAAGTTACTTCTTTAACCATCCAAAGTTGGCTGTCAAGATTAAAGATGATGTTACTGTATTCAACACCAACGATCCTATCGATGTGTTGAAACTAAACACAATGAAATCTTATCCTTTTGTAGCACATAGTGAGAATGATAAGAAAAGAATTGCAGGAGCTAAGTGGGTAATTGTTGATGCCGAAGTAGAACAGAAGAATGCTGAAAGCGACTTTCATGCTGCTATGGAAATCAATAAATACTTTGTACCTGGTAAATCTAAATTATCACCTGATAAGATGCGCACTGTCTTAGCATCGTTTAACGATTCAAACATTAAGTTTGACAACAACACAAGCATTGATACTATTTCTACATGGCTCTACGATAAAGCACACGATACAAAAACAGTTCAAGGTAGTATGTCTAATCAACAAAGGTTTCTTATGTTAGTTAACATGCGTGATGAAGAGTTAGAAACACGTGCGCTAATTCAGAAAGCAGTTAAAGCTGGAACGTTCAGAGTTAAGTCAGGTAAGTATTTCTACGCAGGCAATGAGATATCACATAACTTGGAAAGCCTTGTCAAGAAACTACAAAACCCTGAGAACTCAAATCTATTGACCGCTATTCAAGAAGAAATATATATAAAAGCACCTACAAATGTATAGTGTAAAGGACCTTCATTACGGATTTAGGCGTCGCGTAAATAAAATCGAGAGTCTGCAAAACAGAAACTTTTATGTTGAGCAGATAGATGACTATTTAAACGAAGCAACACTTATCTTTGTATCAGAGGTCGCAGAACAATTTGAATATAGTCAACACTATACAGATGATTTAAGGCAACTTATAAAGTATGACGTATCTACAGCGTTAATAAACGCTGATATATACACAGAAGCTACACTACCACCAGATTACTATAGAATTTTGAAAAGCTACAGCTTCGCAGTTACTGATAAGTGTACCATCCCAAGACGCATGCAACATTACTACACTCAAAGTGATGATGTAGAAACGTTCTTGGCGGACGAACTTTATAACCCAAACTTTGAATGGGCTGAAACAGGCATAAGATTGGCTGGCAACAATCTGCTAGTCTATCACGACAACAAGTTTAGTATTCAAGATGTTAAGTTAGATTACATATCTAGACATCCAAGAATAGCTAATCCAAGTGACTCGATCGGGGGATCATATACATTACCTAATGGTACTGTAGCTGTTCAACAAGATCTAATACTTGATAGTACAAATCAACCAGAAAAGATAATGGACATAGCAGCTTTATTAGCGTATATGGACATATCAGATCCAAATTTTCAAACAAAATTAAGCAAGATAATCAATGTTTACAAATAGAGAAAACATATTAGTAACGAGTGGCGACCTTGGATTGGTAGCTAACGGTACTAAGTTATATAACACAGACGGTACTCTCAACATTCTGCCTGGTCAATTAGGTATCTTCAATGCATCAAACCACACTGCTACTAACGCAGCTGGTATTACATCATTGAACAATATCTATATTGCTGTAGGTGTAGATAGTACAGGTAACGGTATCGCTGATACAGTACGTAAATCAGCAGGTGAAGTAATTAATAAATGCGCAGTTAATGTAGCTCAGGCAGAAGAGCCTCGTAGTGAATGCCCTGAAATCTGGGACTTCGCACTTAACTGTGTTGAATGCAATGACACATATAGTTTAAAAGTACAAGCAGATGGCGTAGAGTGGTGGCCTTATTTTGAGAAGGAACACTTACCCACCTTTAAATTCCCTGTTACAACTACATGTTGTACAGATTGTTTAGAACCTTGTGAAGAACCAACATTCAGTTGTTCTACATGGGTAAATGAAGTAGTAGAGATGGTTAAGCAAGAACGTTTTGTTGACGGACTTCAGACCAAGAACTTAGTTAAAATGGATTATCCATTTGAAGTAATTCCCTTATCAGCCTTAATCGCTGAATATGAAGTTCCTTGTATTAATGGACGTCCTGCAGCAATTAAAACTATTTCTGTTAACGGTAACACACTTGACGGTGCGTGCGGTGTAGGAAGTGGCGTTACAATTCTTGCAGATGGTTCTATGAACCCTGGCCAATTAGGTACATTAGAAGATTACATTGAAGGACAAGAAGCGGGCATTACTGTTAAATTCATTAAAGCATGTACTGAAGGTTGCTACAAACTAATTGTAACTGGAGCTACAGCTTATAGTACAATGGTAGTACTTACTGTTGATAACAACTGTGCTGCTGGTGTAACCGCTAACGTTTCAGCCACTACTTCTACTCCTTTAACTATTGACGGTACAGCTTACAATTGCGGTATTCGTTTTGTAGGTAAAATCTATGAAATGGAATGCGGTTGTTTTCCGCCTAAAGAATACAGAAGCCAACGTGGTACACGCTTACGTGTATTCCCTTCAGCAGGATTTGGTGAATGTGGTTGGGCAACTAACAAAGTTCAAGACCTTTCAATCGCAGAAGGACAAGGAGTTGATTTAAGATGGAGAGAATACAAACAACAATGGGGAGGTTCAGGTCGTACCTACGATGCATACCATACTCACTACGGTAAGTTAGGTGTATACGGAGATAGAGTTCGTGACATTGTCACCAGCGAATGTGTACCCTACTGCCAATATCAATTTATTCACAACTCTAAATCACAGCCTTTGGCTCCTATGGGTTGGACGAATAACACTTTCTTACAAACTACAGTAGCTATTCCTTCAGAGGACACTACAACTACAGCAGCATTTGAAACAGTAATCAATGCTTGGCTTGTACTTGGAACTTGCCCCTTAACAGGTGTGAGTTGTGCAAACGATACTGACAGAGTAAATAGTAACTTAGGTTCAGGAAGTTCGACATTTACAACAGAAGACTAATAAGACACAAACTAATAGACGGGGTAATACCCCGTCTATTTTCAATACATTATAATGCAAGTTACTAACGAGTTTATACAACTAAGATCTGTACTTAAAAGTATTTTACACCAAATAAAATGCAACACTGATATCTATCAAGACTGTGGTTGCGAGGGTTCTACACCAGATAATGATATTGAATTAATAGTACAAGGTACGTCTTGTTTAGACGATGTGGTAAGTGTACGATACAGACTACGTAATGTAGGTACGAGTACTATACCTGAAGATACTCAATTATCTATACTTACAGCTCAACCAATAACAGGCTTTATAACAAGTAGCGATATAACACAGATACCTATTGACGCCTTGTTTCAACTCACAGCTGATTTAGGGCCTGGCGATTACCTGATATTCACAATAAGCTTTGAAAATGTAGGTTGTGTAGAAATGGATATAGATACTTACGCTTACTTAATAGGACTACTCGAAACTAATTTAGACAATAATCACGCAACAGCTTCATTATAATGCAAGTAACGAACGAATACACACAGATATACGGTTTACTAAAACAAATATTAAAGGCACTAAGATGTCAAGGCGATATAATGCAAGAGTGTTGTTTAGGTGAAAGACCTGAGTGCAGCATTTCTAATGTTGTTGTGACACCTGTAGAAGGTGGATATGAAGTTAGCTGGGACGGTTATGCGCCTTATTGGGCAGTGTCTGTAGATGGGGATGAGATTGTACTTAATACGGTGTCTCCATTCACATTTGCATACGATGGAATGTATCTAAGTCTAGATATATATGGTGTGACAGTAGCAAT
>CALMTA010000213.1 GCA_937872505.1 uncultured Neisseriaceae bacterium
TAATAGAGGCTTTAAAATCAACAGAAGCAGAATTAGGTTTAGCTTTTGATGGGGATGCTGATCGCCTAGGGGTAGTTGCTAAAAATGGTAATATAATTTATCCTGACCGGCAAATGATGCTATTTGTAGCAGATTTATTAGAAAAAAACCCTGGTGCTAAAATAATTTATGATGTTAAATCCTCAGGTCTATTAGCTAGTTGGATTAAGGAACATGGGGGAGAGCCTATTTTATCTAGAACAGGGCATTCATTTATAAAAGCTAAAATAAAAGAAACAGGTGCTCTATTAGCAGGAGAAATGTCAGGGCATATATTTTTTAATGATCGCTGGAATGGCAGTGATGATGGTATTTATGCAGGAGCTAGAATTTTAGAAATTTTATCTCAAGTTGATAACCCATCTGACTTATTAAATGCATTACCAAATTCTATATCAACTCCAGAAATAAACATTCCTGTTAAAGAAGGCGAGCAGCATAAAATAATTGAAAAATTAGAAAAATCTGCTAAATTCCCTGGAAGTAAAGAAATAATTACTATTGATGGATTAAGGGTAGAGTATAAAGACGGATTTGGATTAGTAAGAGCTTCAAATACTACTGCTGTTTTAGTTCTAAGATTTGAAGCTGAGACAGAAAAAGGGCTCGATAGAATTAAAGAACAATTTCGTAAAAACTTAAGCAATTATGTTGATAATATTCCATTTTAGGAAATAATAATGATTAAATTACTTAGAAAATATAACACAATTCTAATATTAACAAGTTTAATATTAGCTATAGTATTTGGTATTTTAACCCCTTGGATATTTCAGCATATAAAATTTTTGGGTGATTTATTTTTAAATTTACTAAAACTATTTGCCCTTCCATTAATATGTTCAGCTTTAATTGCAACTTTGGGAAATATGGGGCATAATTTAAATGCTTTAAGGTCGCTGGCTAAAGGAGCATTAATTTATATGATAATTAGTGAAGTTATTGCAGTTACCATTGCTCTTGTATTATTTAATATGTTAAACCCTGGATATGGAGTTGACTCTGCATTAATTTTACATGGAGAAACTTATACCCCTATTAATCAAGGGCATTTAAATCTATCAGAATTTATTTTATCTATTTTTCCTAATAACATTTTTGATTCATTAGCTAAATTTAATTTACTGCCGGTAGTTGTATTTTCAATTATATTTGGCACGGCATGTGCTATATCTGGAAAAAAAGGCTCTCCTATAATAAGTTTTTTTGAAGCAAGTAAAGATGTATCTACAATTTGTTTATATGGTGTCATGAGCATTGCACCATTAGGTATTTTTGCTCTTGTAGGTAATGGAATTGCAGAATCTAGCATTAGAGGTAATTTATATAATAACTTTGCAGCTTTAATTGCGTTTGTCTTAGTATTAATTTTAGGCTTACTTATTCATGCTTTATGGCAGTTTGTATTAGTTTTATTTATTACAAAAGATAAGCCATTTACCACTTTAAAACAGGTTTTTCCCTTATTATCTACAGCGTTTGCTACTTCAAGTTCTATTGCCAGTATTCCTATCGCCATGGAAACCGCTGATAAATTAAATTCAAATCCACGTGTTACACGTTTTATGTTGCCATTATGTGCTTCTATAAACCTTGGTGGAATGATGATGTATGAAGTTGCAGCTGCTTTATTTTTTACTCAAGTCTTAGGAATTCATCTATCATTAGGGTACCAAATATTATTAGCTTTTGCTTGCATTTTAGGGGGAATGGCAGAAGGCGGTATTCCTGAAACTAGCATGGTAAGTTTAGTGGTAATATTTAAAATCGTAAATGTTCCATTATCTGCAATTTCCATTTTATTACCTTTGGATAGGATTATAGACAGATTAAGAACTATGGTAAATATTTTTGGTAATTTATGTGGTGTTATTATAGTTAGTAGATTTATTAAAGAAGAATGAAGGATTTAAAGGATTAAAAAAGGTTATGACTAGTTTATCAGTTTTACAAAAAGTAGCGATATATATATTACCTGTGATTTTTGCGATAACACTTCATGAAGCAGCACACGCATATATGGCAAAAAAATATGGAGATAATACAGCTCAATTATTAGGAAGACTATCTCTAAATCCTCTTCATCATATTGACCCTATTGGAACAATATTTTTTCCTTTAGTTGGTTTATTGTTAGGTGGCTTTATTTTTGGCTGGGCTAAACCAGTACCAATTAATTATGCAAACTTACGTAATCCAAAAAAAGATATGTTTTGGATAGCAATTGCTGGCCCCTTATCTAATTTAGCAATGGCACTTATGTGGGCTTTATTGCTTAAATTAAGTTTTTATTTAAATGGATATTTTGCTAATCTTTTAATACTTATGTCAAAAGCGGAAATTTAAATTAATATTATGTTGATGATATTAAATTTGTTACCTATACCGCCATTAGATGGGGGTAGGGTATTATTTTCATTATTGCCACAAAATCTTGCTATACAATATGCTAAAATTGAACCTTATGGTATGTGGATTATAATTTTCTTGTTATTAATTGGTGGTTTAACCTTTATTATTCAACCATTTTATTCTATTATAATAAATACTATTTTATATTTAATTCAATAGAAACTAAAATTTTAAAAGGTGTAAAATGAATTATCAGTCTAGAATACTATCTGGAATGAGGGCAACTGGAAAACTACATCTAGGACATTATTATGGTGCATTAAAAAATTGGGTGGAGTTGCAATATGAGCATGAGTGTTATTTTATGGTTGCAGATATACATGCCCTTACAACTAACTATGATAACCCAAAAAATTTAGAAAGCATAATTCATGAAATGGTAATTGATTGGTTAGCATGCGGAGTAGATCCATCACAAGCAGCAATATTTATACAATCACATGTTCCTCAACATGCAGAATTACATTTATTGTTATCAATGATTACACCTTTGGGGTGGTTAGAAAGAGTTTCAACCTATAAAGATCAAATAGAGAAATTATCTCATAAAGATTTAGATACTTATGGATTTTTAGGATATCCATTATTACAAAGTGCAGATATTTTATTATATAACTCTAAATTTGTACCAGTAGGTGAAGACCAAATAAGCCATATAGAAATAACTCGTGAAATTGCACGAAGATTTAATTACCTGTACGGTAGAGAAGATGGCTTTGAAGAAAAAGCTCGTGAAATAATAAAAAAATTAGGCGTTAAAAAAGCTGAACTATATAGTGAATTATTAATAAAATTTCAACAAAATGGAGATAATGAAGCATTAGAAAAAGCAAGGTTTTTATTGCATGATGTAGTAAATTTATCTTTAGGAGAAAAAGAAAGATTATTTGCCTTTCTGGAAAATAAATCTAGGGTTATTTTAATTGAACCACAAGCATTAATCACTGAAACCTCAAAATTACCAGGCTTAGATGGTCAAAAAATGTCTAAATCTTATAATAACTCTATTTATCTTCGTGAAAGCTCTGATAGTATAAATAAAAAAATTAAAGGCATGCAGACTGATCCAGCACGAGTTCGACGCACTGATGCAGGCAATCCTGAAAAATGCCCAGTTTGGTATTTACATAAAATATATAGTGATGATAATACTAAAGAATGGGTACAAAATGGCTGTGTTTCAGCAGGAATAGGCTGTTTAGAATGTAAACAACCTCTTATTGATGCCATTTGCCAAGAACAAAAAATATTTACTGAAAAAGCACTGCCATATTTAGATGATTATAATTTAGTTAAAAATATATTAGCTGATGGTGCAGAAAAAGCTTCAGAAGTAGCTAGTGCTACATTAGCTGAAGTAAAACAAGCTATGAATATGAATTATTAATAAAATTTGAAAGTATTTTATGAATATTATTATTAAAAATAATTATGATATTGAAAACATGCGACTTGTAGGTAAATTAGCTGCAGAAGTTTTAGATTATATTACACCATTTGTAAAAATTGGTATTACAACAAATGAATTAGATAAATTGTGTCATGATTATATAATAAATGTACAAAATGCTTATCCTGCACCTTTAAAGTATCAACCTAGTCCTAAATATTCACCATATCCAAAATCAATCTGTACTTCAGTTAATAGTGAAATCTGTCATGGTATCCCTGATGAAAAACCTCTTAAAGATGGTGATATAGTTAATATTGATGTTACTGTTTTAAAAAATGGCTATCATGGAGACACTTCCAGAATGTATTATGTAGGAAACGTATCACCACATGCAAAACGCTTATGTCAAATTACTTTTGAATGTATGTGTTTAGGAATCAAGCAAGTAAAACCTGGAGCTTATTTTGGTGATATTGGTCATGCAATACAATATCATGCAGAAAAAAATGGTTATAGTGTTGTACAAGAATTTTGTGGGCATGGAATAGGGACAGTTTTTCATGAAGAACCTCAAGTATTACATTATGGAAAAGCTAAAACCGGTGAAATATTAAAATCTGGTATGATATTTACTATTGAACCAATGATTAATCAGGGCAAACGTCATATTAAATTTTTGTCGGATGGTTGGACTGCTGTTACTAAAGATAGAAGCTTATCAGCGCAATGGGAACATACTGTATTAGTAACAGATATTGGTTATGAAGTATTAACAGTATCAGCCAAAATGCCTAAATTAATTATATAATTTAATTATTAAGAGATTTGTAATGATTAATGCAATAATTGCCAAAAATGTAGCAGATGCGCTAATGGAAGATATTTATGGGCTTTCAGATTGGACTTCTAATTTAATTGATACTAATTTAATTATAACAGCTTCATTATTAACTAGAGAAGATATGATTTTATGTGGTTGTCCATGGGCAAATTTAGCATTTAAACTATGTGATGAAAATATTAAAGTTAATTGGAATGTCAAAGAAGGAACATTTGTTGCCAAAAATACTGAATTATGTAAAATAGAGGGTAGGGCATGTGGGGTATTGAAAGCTGAACGAACAGCTATTAATTTTATTCAAACATTATCAGCAACTGCTACATTAGTTGCGTCTTATGTAGAAGTAATTAAAGATACTAATATAAAACTTATGGATACCAGAAAAACAATACCTGGTTTAAGATTTGCACAAAAATACGCAGTAACAATTGGGGGAGGGTGTAACCAAAGATTTGGGCTTTATGATGGAGTGTTGATTAAAGAAAATCATATAAAAGCGTCCAATGGGATAAAGGAAGTATTAAAAAAAGCCTACACAATTACGCCAGCAAATATTCCTATCCAAATTGAAGTGGAAACTTTTGAGCAATTAAAAGAAGCTCTTGATGCTAACGCAAAATTAATTTTATTAGACAATATGTCTATACCGTTAATTAAAAAATGTGTCAAACATACAAATAAAAAAGCCCAGCTTGAAGTTTCAGGAAATATAGATATTAATAATGTTCGTAAATATGCTTTAACAGGAGTCGATAGAATTTCAATTGGCGCTCTTACTAAGAATATTAAAGCTATTGATATATCCATGCGTATTCAATAGCCTCTAATATTTTATATTTTTATAGAATGGAAACAACAATATGGATGAATTTTTTAGATTAAAATCAGCATATAAAAATATGCTTTCTATTATGTTGTTCTTTTTTATATCTTCTATTTCTTTTGCTAATTCTTTAAGCCTATTTCCGATTGAAAATTATAATCAAAATGTAAACTATTGGATTTCACCTAATGATCCTCATTATAATAAGCCTATTCTTAGTAATACGTATCAACAACAAAGATTAAATGAGTTAAGACATACTTTTTTTGGTACTGATAATATTGATAATTCTCCTTGGAGTCAAAAAAATATTGAATATTTATTTTCACCTAAAAAGCAAAATGGTAAAAGCATATATTTGGGAGAACAGTTTTTTTTAAGTGATTTTGATAATCAAAATAATAATAGCGACTCTATTTATTATGGTAGAAATTATAGACCATATAATAAAAACTGGATAACAAAAATTGCTAATAATATAAACCTTGAGCAATTTAATAAGCCACTAACATTTTCAGAAAAAAATAGAGCAATTACCATTGATAATACTATGTTGAGAGTTTTACCAACTAATGATCCAGCATTTTTAGATTTTAGAATTGCAGGGCAAGGATATCCTTTTGATTTAATACAAAATTCAATATTATTCAGCGGAACTTCATTATACATAATTGGCGAAAGTAAAAATAAACAATGGCTTTTGGTATTATCCCCATATGCGATTGGCTGGGTTCTTACAAAA
>CALMTA010000214.1 GCA_937872505.1 uncultured Neisseriaceae bacterium
CGAATATACTAAAATAATTAAAAGTTATGGTTTAGAAACATGTGCTACTTTTGGTAGTTTATCATTAGAGCAGGCGCAAAAATTAAAAAATGCAGGGCTTGATTATTATAATCACAATATAGATACTTCGCCAGAATATTATAATGAAGTTATTACAACAAGAACTTTTCAGGATAGGGTAGATACAATTAATAATGTAGGACAAGCTGGTTTAAAAGTATGCTGTGGAGGAATTCTAGGTTTAGGGGAGAGCAAAGAAGATAGGTTAAGTTTTATTCAAGCTTTAATTAAACTACCATATACTCCAGATTCAATACCTATTAATACTTTAGTAAAAATTAAAGGAACTCCATTAGAGCATGTTGAAGACCTTGATTTATTTGAATTAATTAGAACAATAGCAACTATTCGTATTTTATTTCCTAAAACAAGAATACGGTTATCTGCAGGTAGAAGAAAATTATCTGAGATTGAACAAGCAATGTGTTTTATGGCTGGAGCTAATTCCATATTTTTTGGGGAAAAATTATTAACGACTCCTAATCCATCAATGAACGATGATAATAAGTTGATCACTAAGCTAGGAATGAGGAGTAATGCTTGAAAGAGGTTAATTTTTGTATTCCAAATTGGGAGAACGAAATTGCAGAAAAGCATTCCAAATTACTAATAGTTCGTCCTAAAAGAGCAAAGAGCCAATATTATCCAACAATGTTTCACTTCAATCAAAAATTTTACTGTAATTTTGTCAGTAATGATTATTTAAGTTTAGCTTGTCATAGCAATCTTATTGAAGGATTGAATATTGGAGCTAGTAAATTTGGTGTAGGTAGTACTGGAGCTATAACATTAAGTGGTTATACGGAGTTACATCACCAATTATCTACTTCAATAGCAAAATGGTTAGGTTTTGAAAAATGTCTTATCTTTTCTAATGGTTATCAATTAAATGTAGGAGTATTTTCTGCTTTAACAAATTCTAATTCTATAATTTGGTTTGATAAAAGATGCCATGCATCACATATTGATGGTATTTTATTAAGTAAATCTAAATTTATTTCTTTTATTCCTGAAGATTTTCCTAAAATTTCGACTAAAATTGCAAGTCAAAAAGATAAGTTACATATTATTTTGACTGAAGGAACTTTTAGTATGGATGGAACTTGTACATATTTAGAACAAGTTTTGCAATTAAAAAAATGTTACCCAGATAATATTTTATTAATTATAGATGATGCGCATGGAATTGCCACCCTAAATAGTGAAGGAAAGGGGACATTAGAGCCCCTAGAAATTAATTTAGTAGATATATTAATTGGAACTTTTGGTAAGAGTTTTGGTACTCAAGGTGGTTTTTTAGTATCTAATAGTAATATAGCTGATTACTTAAGCCAAACAGTTAGGAGTTATTTATTTACAACTAGTCTATCTCCCGCGATAGTTTCTGCAACATTAGCTAGCTTAGCTTTAATTAAAAACGAATATGGGGCTTTGCAAAGATTAAAACTAGCGGATAATATTAAACTTTTTCAGAAGTTAGCCAGAGAAAATAGTTTAGATATTTATAATAAAGATACTAATTCTTCTCCAATCCAGTTAATAATTTTAAATGATGAAAAAAAGACAAGTATTTTAGCTGATGAATTAATGGAGGCAGGTTTTTTTGTGGGTAAGATTTGTTATCCAACTGTAGCAAGGAATAATGCAAGATTGAGAATTTCTCTTAATGCAGAACATAAATCAAATGATATAGAACAACTTGTAAAGTTAATTAACTATAAACTTAGAAAAGTTGATGAAAAAGTTAAGAAGTTACATATATAATTTAATATGAATAAAAGATCTAAACAGCAATTAATAATAATTGGCGGTTTTCTTTTTAATCAAGATCCACTACAGTTGCTTATTGATAAGTTATCAAATCAATATGATATATTTTTTATAGATATTAACCTTTTAAATAATGCATTAAATTCTTTGGATAATTTATGTAAAATAATTTATGAAAAAATTAGGCATGAAAATAAGTTTAGAAAAACTAATTTAATGGGTTGGTCATTGGGTGGTTTAATTACATTAAATTTATCAATACTTTATCCAGAGCAAATTGAAAAAGTTATATTATTAAACAGTACCCCTAAATTTATTGCAGAAGATAATTGGCATGGTATTAAACAAAAAGATTTTAATAATTTATATGATAAATTTGTTACAATGGATATTATAAATTTTACTAAATATTTTATTCGTTTAGTTAATTATCCTCATAGACATTATAATTTTTGTGTGGAAAGAATAGGTTCAATATTACCTAATTTAAGTACTAAAGAATTAATTAATAGATTAGAAATATTAAATTCTACAGATTTACGTTTACAATTGTTAAACACTAAAGTTCAAATTTTAGCAATATATGGAGGGAGTGATATTTTGGTTCCTTATAATAAACTACCGTGCAAGCAGGTTATAATTGATAGGTTATCGCATATAGTTACTAAAGAATATGTAAATGAAGTAAATAAGCAAATAGTAGAGTTTTTAAATGATAAATAAGCAGTTAATGATGAATAACTTCAATAAGGCTGCAGATGATTATTTATGTTATGCACAAATACAAAAAGATCCCGCCTTAAAAATATATTCCTTAATTGAAAATAAATTAAATAGCGATTTAAATATTTTAGATTTAGGCTCAGGACCAGGCACATTTAGTCATTTTTCCAATTTTCTAGCTAATTCAAATTTTATACTATATGATATTAGTTTATCTATGCTCAAGTCTACTTTTAATAAAAATAAATTCTTTTGTATAAATGGTGATGCGGAGTTACTTCCCTTTAAAAATAATAGCTTTAATTTGGTAATATCTAATTTAATGATGCAATGGCTTAATAATAAGAAAAAAGTTTTTAAGGAAATAAATAAGGTTATTCATTTAGGAAGTGAGTTTATTTTTACAAGTTTAATATCTCCGAGCTTATGGCAGTTGAAAAATTCTTGGGCAGAAATTGATAACAATAGTCATGTAATTAACTTTATTACAGGAAATGAATATGCCCAGTTATGTCAAGATGCTGGGTTTAAAATTATTCAACAACAAGAGTGGAGTAGTACACTATTTTTTAAAAACTGTTATGAATTATTTTATCATTTTAAGCGCACAGGAACCAATATCCCTAGAACTAATAAAAGTGGTTTAGGCGGTGTTAATATTCTTAATAAATTAATTAAAAGTTATGAAAAATTTAGGACAACAGAAGGGCTTCCTCTAACTTATTCTTATGTGCTAATTTATGGAAAAAAATTATAAATCTTTATGAAAACTTTAAAAAAACAAATTTGTATTATAGGTACGGATACAGGAATTGGTAAAACATATATTACTTGTAATATATTAAAAATTCTAAAAAAATATAATTATAAAGTTAAAGCAATAAAACCAATTGCCACAGGTGTAATAAAAATAGGTGATAAATTTTTAAATGAAGATGCGTATTTATTAAGTCAAGAAGTAAATACAGATATATCTGATAGCGAAATAAATCCTATATGTTTTACTCCGCCAATAGCTCCACATATTGCAGCAGAAATAATAAAATATCCGTTATCAGTTATAGATGTTATTAATAAAAATAATAAGACTATTTCTAATAATGATTATGATTATTTATTTATTGAAGGTGTTGGCGGCTTAATGGTTCCTTTAAATAAAAATGAAACTTATATAAATCTACTACAAAGCTGGGAATTTCCAGTTATATTAGTAGTGGGGATTAAACTAGGTTGTATAAATCATACTCTTTTAACTTACAATCAATTAAAAATGCATAAAATTCCTATATTAGGCTGGGTTGCAAATTGCATTGATAGAGAAATGAATTTTTTAATAAATAACATAGATTATTTACAAAATAAATTAAGTTGTCCAATGTTAGGGGTTAATGATTTTCAGAAAGAATTAAAACCAACCTTAGATTTTAATAAAATATTTTTGAATTAATATTTATGCAATATACATGGCTACCTGCTAGCTCCCCTGACCCTAAAGATATAATTAAAGTTGTAAAAACTGAAGGCTCGCATCTTATTTTAGATAATGGCAATGCTATTTACGATGCAATTTCTAGTTGGTGGTGTAAACCAATGGGGCATAGGCACCCATTAATGCAGGAAGCATTAATAGAACAATTAGCTAGATATGAGCATCACATACCTGCTAATACATATAATGATAATATAGAAGAATTATCTTATAAATTAACTAATAAATTGCAAAACCCTTATAAAGTAATGTATGCCAGTGATGGCAGTAGTGCCATTGAGATTGCAATGAAATTAAGTTATGAAACAAGACTATTAACTAATGAACCTAATAGAAATAAGTTTTTAGCACTTAATAATAGTTATCATGGGGAAACAATTTTTACTTTATCTGTTTGTGGTTTAGATAATTATAAAAAAAACTATAAACCTTTTTTAACAGATAATTATTTTATAAATAATATTCCTTATGTAAATTTTACATCTGATTCTTTATGGTTAGATTGTAGGGATGCTTTTAAAGATATTGAAACATATTTAGATAATATTAAAACTAATATTACTGCTTTGATAATTGAACCAGTGGTGCAAGGGGCTGCAGGCTTAAAAATTATTAGCAAAGATTTTTTAGTTAAGTTATTGAAGTGGGCAAAAAATAATAATATTCATATTATTAGTGATGAAATTATGGTGGGGCTTGGGAGGTTAGGCTTTTTCTGTGTTACAAAAGAGCTGCTTGGTTTTGAGGCTGATTTTATATGTTTTGCTAAAAATTTAACGGCAGGAATTATTCCTATGAGTGCAGTATTGATAAAGAATAGTATATTTGACAATTTTAAAATTAAGAATAAACTATTTGCTCATTCGCATACACATAGTTGTAATAGCTTAGCAGCAAGCGTAGCTAATAAGTATTTATCATATTTAGAGGAAAATAATCTTAATAAAGTGGTTTTTGATAATGAAATAAAAATACGGCAAATGTTAGGGTTATTGAGTAATAAGTATAGTTTTATAGATAATATAAGAGCAATTGGTTCAATAGCTGCTTTTGATATAAATTCAATAAATAATATGGAACAGGTTTTTTCACTTGCTATTAAACATGGTATTTATCTAAGACCAATTGGTAATACTTTATACATAATGCCACCTATTTATAATTTAAGAAATGATTTAATTGAAATTGAAAGTAAGCTAATAAACATTTTAGATGATTTTTCTATTTAAACATTTTTATATTAAGACTCTTGAAATACTTAAATAAAGCCATACATTATTAATAGCTTAACTTAATATATTTTAAAGGAATAGTTGATGGATAAAGAAAACGCTACATTTGAAGAGCAAGATAAGGTTGAAGATGAGTTAATAGATGAGCAAGAAAAATTAACTGATAATTTAGAAAAAATAGAGTTAGAAGAAAAAAAACAAGTTTCTGAATTAGAAAAAAAAGTTGCTGAACTCAAAGATTTATATGTGCGTTCTCAGGCAGAAATAATTAATATTCAAAAACGCAATACAGACGAAATTAAAAAGGCTCGTGATTATTCAATTTCTAGTTTTGCTAAAGATATTGTTGTAGTACAAGATTATTTAGAGATGGCATTAAAAGATCAATCTGGAAATTTTGAAGCAATTAAAACTGGTATTGATTTAACATTAAAACAATTAATTCAAGTTTTAGAAAGGCATTATATCAAAGAGATAAATCCAAAACCTAAAGATAAATTGGATCCCCATCTGCATCAAGCAGTTAATGCTGTTGAAAATAAGGAACATGAACCAAATTCAATAATCGAAGTTATGCAAAAGGGATATATGCTAAATGATAGAGTATTACGCCCGGCGATGGTAGTAGTTGCAAAATAAAATACTTGAAAATTTTAAAAATAACCATATATAAAAAAATAAGAAAATAAAAAAGGAGCAAAAATTATGGCAAAGAAAATTATTGGGATTGATTTAGGCACAACAAATTCATGTGTAGCAATTATTGAAAATGGTCATCCCAAAGTTATTGAAAATTCAGAGGGTGCAAGAACTACACCTTCTATTGTGGCATATACTAACGATGGAGATATTTTAGTTGGAGCACCTGCTAAACGTCAAGCTGTTACTAATCCAAAGCATACTTTATATGCAATTAAAAGGTTAATAGGACGTCGTTTTGATGAGAAAGTGGTACAAAAAGATATTAGCTTAATGCCATTTTCAATTGTTAAAGCAAGCAACGGAGATGCGTGGGTAAAGGTTAATAATGAAGAATTAGCTCCGCCTCAAATTTCTGCTGAAGTTTTAAAGAAAATGAAAAAAACTGCAGAGGATTATCTAGGTGAACCAGTAACAGAAGCAGTGATTACAGTTCCTGCATATTTTAATGACAGTCAGCGTCAAGCAACTAAAGATGCAGGAAGAATTGCAGGGCTTGAAGTAAAACGTATTATCAATGAACCTACAGCAGCAGCACTAGCTTTTGGGCTTTCAAAAAAAGAAGGCAGAGATCGTAAAATAGCTGTATATGATTTAGGTGGGGGAACATTTGATGTATCAATTATTGAAATAGCAGATGTTGAAGGTGAAAGTCAATTTGAAGTTCTTTCAACTAATGGTGATACTTTCCTAGGTGGTGAAGATTTTGATCAACGCTTAATAGATTATATAATTAGTGAATTTCAAAAAGAACAGGGTATTGATTTAAAAAAAGATGTAATGGCATTACAAAGATTAAAAGATGCTGCAGAAAAAGCAAAAATTGAGCTTTCTTCAGGTCAGCAAACTGAAATTAATCTACCTTATATAACAATGGATGCAGCTGGTCCAAAACATTTAGTAATGAAAATAACACGTGCAAAATTTGAGTCTTTAGTAGATGATTTAGTTAATAATACTATAGAACCATGTAAAACGGCTTTAAAAGACGCAGGGTTATCAGTATCAGATATTGATGACGTGATTTTAGTTGGTGGACAAACACGTATGCCTAAAGTTCAGGATAAAGTAAAAGAGTTTTTTGGAAAAGAACCTAGAAAAGATATTAATCCTGATGAAGCTGTAGCAGTTGGCGCTGCT
>CALMTA010000215.1 GCA_937872505.1 uncultured Neisseriaceae bacterium
GAGTTATTGGGCAAAACGAAGCAGTTACTGCTATAGCTGATGCTATTAGGCGTTCTCGTTCTGGTTTATCAGACCCAAATAAACCCTATGGTTCTTTTTTATTTTTAGGACCAACAGGGGTAGGTAAAACAGAGTTATGTAAAGCTTTGGCAGGATTTTTATTTGATAGTGAAGATCATCTAATCCGTATTGATATGTCAGAATATATGGAGAAGCATTCAGTTTCAAGATTAGTTGGTGCACCTCCAGGATATGTAGGTTATGAAGAAGGTGGTTATTTAACTGAACAAGTAAGACGTAAGCCATATTGTGTAATCTTATTTGATGAAATAGAGAAAGCACATGCAGATGTTTTTAATATTTTATTACAAGTGTTAGATGATGGCAGATTAACTGATAGTCAAGGGCGAACAGTAGACTTTAGAAATACGGTAATTGTTATGACTTCTAACATTGGTAGTAGCCAAATCCAAGCTATGACGGATAGTAGTTATAATGATATAAAACGTGTAGTTATGGAAGAGTTAAAAAGCTATTTTAAACCAGAATTTGTTAATAGAATTGATGAAATTGTTGTTTTTCATGGGTTAAATCAAGAGCAAATTAAACAAATAGCAAAGATTCAATTAGATAAATTAGCTAAGCGATTAGCAAAACTAGATATAAAATGGCAGGTTACAGATGAAGTTTTAGATTTTTTAGCTCAAGTAGGATTTGATACAGTATATGGAGCAAGACCTTTAAAAAGAGCT
This sequence comes from uncultured Neisseriaceae bacterium, assembly GCA_937872505.1. GTDB lineage: Bacteria > Pseudomonadota > Gammaproteobacteria > Burkholderiales > UBA11063 > Aquella. The sequence continues at coordinate 753 of CALMTA010000215.1, forward strand.
ATACAGCAAGAGTTAGAAAACCCTTTAGCCAAAACTATTTTAGGAGGAAAATATGCTCCTGGACAAGCAATAAAAATTAAGGTTAAAGATGGAAAAATAGTTTTTAGCTAATAAATAAGAATGATATTTGAAATGTTAGTAATTAAGAAAATACTATTATAGTGATAAAAATGTTACTTTTATTTTTATTTTTATAATGTTAAAATCTGACTATTAAAAAATTGTAATTTTAATTAAACAAGGCTAGATTATGAACAATTTGAGTTTATATAATAATATATCACGTTTTAGTATTAAAGGCTCTTCCAAAGATAATACGATTGGTGGATTAGAAAATTTATTAAAGAAAGATCCTAGTAAATTTAAAAAAATTATAAAAACATTAATTGCTTTTAAATATTATAGAAATCAACATGATGCTAATAAACAATTAGAGGCTCTTAATAAACTAGATGATTTGACAAAAGAAGATACAGGGGTACTAATAAATAAGGAAATACTAATGGAGCTAGTAAAAAATAGAAGTTATTTTATACAAAGGAATATACCAAAAACTTTTGTGAATTTTTTAAATGAATTAAAAAATAAGAATAACGCTATTTTTGAAAGTGTTACAAGAGAACATGCAGAGTTTCTAAAAAATAGTGGGGTTAATTGTGAAAAAGATGTTTTAAATGAGGCTTTTATTAAGAAGTCTGCAGATGAGAATGATATTTCATATAATAATTCAAGCAATTTATTAAAAAAAAGGGAAACAGAGAGTAAGATTAATACAATATTGAGGAAGGCAGTAAAAGGAATAATTCCAAATATTAAGGTTATAAAGGCTGATGAACAATGTATTGAGATGGTTTTTGAGAAAAAGAATAATTTGTTGCTAACAATTGAAACAGATCCAATTAGTTATGTTTCTGTTAAAGAGTTATGGGATAGCATTAAAAATGATACTTTGGATGTTTGTGTTATAAAACGAGGAAATAAGTGGGTTATTCAAGATAATAAAGCTATGTTTGAATGGTTTAAAAATAACACAAACGCTAGGGGCGAAAAATTATATACTGATCCAATGACAAGAGAAAAAGTTATTTTATCAGGTCGTGATCGTAACTTTTATTTTGGTAAAGATTTATTGAGGTTTTTACTTATACATATAAAGTAATATCAGAATAATATTATAGGAAAAGTTTTATAATCATTATAAAGATTTATTAGAAAATCCTAAAGGAAGTAGGCAGCTTAGATTATTGAATATCCAAACCTTTCCTGTTCTACCTCCTAAAATTAACTTGATAGGTTTAGCTATTCTTTGTTCATATTCTAAAAGTGCTTGACGGCAAATCCCGCAGCAGCTTAATGGATTTAGGCTTTCTCCATTTGCTTTAACGTAGCTGATTGCTATTATTTCAATATAATTGTTAGATGTTATAGCTGGGTTTAATAAAAGAGCCCGTTCAGCACAGATTGTAGCACCATAGCTAGCATTCTCTTGGTTAGCTGCAGTAATAATTGAATTGTCAGATAATTTTGCAGCAGCACCTACTTTGAAGTTAGAATATGGAGCATAAGCAAGATTAGTTGCAGCAAAAGAACTAAGAAGTAATTCTTTATCGCTGTCAGATAGTTCATTAATTGATTCAAATTCTTCGTAATTAATGGTGATTGATTGTTGCATCTTTTATTTCCTTAAACTGAAACATTAATATGATTAACTAATATTGCACCACATAAAATAGAACCATTATAAATGTCATTATTGATATAGCGAATATTTTTATAAATACTTTTTAAATTACCCGAAATAGTTATATTCTCTACAAAGAATTGGATTTCACCATTTTCAACCCATAAACCACTAGCGCCTACAGAATAATCGCCATTTACCATATTAACTCCATGGCCTATTGTTTCAATTATGATTAATCCATTATGCATTTCTTTTGCTAGTGATAAAGTATCACCAGAGAAATTATGTTTAACGATAATATTATGGTTACCCCCAGCATTGCCCGTGCTTAACATTTTTAATTTACGTGCGGAATAACTAGATAATAAATACCCTTGGACGACTCCATCTTCCACTAAATTTCTTTTATGAACATTTACGCCTTCGTTATCAAAATAACAGCTAGCTAAACCATTAGTGATAAAAGGATCATCAGTAATTTTTAGCCAATCGGGAAATATTTTAGTATCGATTGAATTATTTAAAAAAGAAAGTTTACGATATAAATTATTACCACTAATAGCTCCTAAAAAATTACCAATTAATGATTTAGCAATACTATTTTCAAAAATCACAGGATAATTTCCAGATTTTATTTTTCCAGGTTTTAAGCGGCGAATTACTCTAGATACAGCTATATTGGCAAGTTGTTCATCGGGCAATAAGTGATTAAAATTTCTATTAGATGTATACCAAGAGTCTGTTTGCATTCCATATGTATTTTTACCAATTAAAGAAATGCTCTCATCAAATCTTGTTGTTTTATAACCCAAACTTAAACCATGAGTATTAGCTAATATAAAATTATATTTGCTTATGCCAATAGATACTCCATCAGAACTTAATCTAGCATCTTGAGTTAGGGCAAATGCTTCAATTGCAGAAGCTTTTTCAATTAAGTATTTATTATCTAGTTTGATTGGATTATATAAGTTTAAATTTTCAGTGAAAGATTTGCAAAGTAAATCAATTTCAGGTAGACCATTTGCTAAATCAGGTTGGGTATATTTTGCAATATCAAGAGCTTTATTAATAAATTCATCTATATTATCTAGACTAATTTTGCTAATTCCAACACTGCCTCGTTGATTTCCTATATAGACTGTTAGAATTAATGAGACATCATAGCTAGTTGAAAAATTTTCAATATTATAATTTAAAATGTCTACACTCGTATCAATCCCTTCATTGATTTCAACTTGTGCATTTGTTGCTCCTAAAATATAAGCTTTTTCTAAAACTTGATTTGCTATATTTTTTAACTGTTCTTGACTATAATTAAAATCTAGATTTTCCATATAGATTAACCTATAATAAGTCTATAAAAGACTATTATTGTACTATAATAGGTTTGGCTACTGGGTAAATATTTTGATTTGGTTTCACAGATTTATAGTTTGTTTTATTTTCCATGTTAATAGTTTTTTTATTTATTATTTGATTTTTATCAATATTAATAATTTTTATTTTAGGAGTTATATCATCTTCATTAATATTTATAGGAGATGTTTTTTGTAATTTAAAAGAATCGTTATCAGGTTGAATTATTTGATAGCTATTTTTTATATCAAATTTTTTATTACCCACTATAACATAGTCTTTTAATTTATATGTATTCTCTAACCAAACAATTTTAGGAGTTACTAAATATAATGTGGAAGATCGGAAGAGCACACGTCTGAACTCCAGTCACCGTACGTAATCTCGTA
>CALMTA010000216.1 GCA_937872505.1 uncultured Neisseriaceae bacterium
AGGTGAAATAAAAATTGCTTGACCTACAGTTTGATTTGAAATTTTTTCTAATGGAGTATTTGTAGTTATGCCAGTTAAAAGAACATATGATAATTGCCAAATTGACATATATTGAGCAGCAATTTTTACATATTCTAATTGTCCCATAGAGGTGTTAGAAGTTACAAATATAATATTGGGAGCTGTTTTTGATATTTTACTTATAACTTCAGGAGAATTGGTTTCATAACAAATTAATACCGCCATTGATCCCCAAGGAGTATTAAATGATAAAGGATCGTCTCTACCAACTCCGGTAATATTATTTTCTAATTCACCGGGAGTTAATATATTTTTATCTGTTGTTTTAATCTGTCCGTTTGGAAACGCTATTATAAGAGTATTATAAAACTTATTATTCTTTTGTGTAATGCTAGTCCCACCAATAATAATCATTCCTGAAGAAATAGCTTTTGCTTTTAAAAAAGTTTTATATGTATTGGTAAAGTGGCTTACTTTGTTAAAGTTGGCAATAGTCATATTATCAATTATATTAAATGTATGTAGCTCAGGAAATAATATAATTTTTACTTCATTTTTTTTAGCTTGGTCTATGTAATTATCTACCAGTGAAATAAATTGGCTTTCTGGTTGATTTACAAATTTAGGAAGTTGGACTGCAGCAATTTTTACTATATGATTTGAAGGTAGGGCAGAAACACGTACGGTTATAGCAATAAGAATAAAAAATATATTTTTAATAGAGTAATGGATACATTAATTAATATCACTAAATTTCAAGTATTTGCTAAAGATACTAAACCAGATAATTTATTTAAAAAAATTATGGATCAGATTACTTTAAATAAAATTATAGAAAACTTACGCCTGCCTTCGCAGCAAAATTTGGCTATTTCATAAAATTGAACTAACGATTAATAAAGATCCTAATATTAGGATCTTTATTAAATTAAATGTAAAAGTTTAAACTTTATCTGACAATCAGGCAAAATCTGATTTTTTGGAATTATTCCTCAATGGTGATTTCTCCTCAAATCCACTCTTATATATAAGATTATCAAGATCATCATTATCATATTTATCATTATTCTCAACGTTTATATTATCAATATTGATTTCGCTCTTCTCACTTTCTATTAAGGAAGGATAATCATATTTATCATTATTCTCAACATTTATATTATCAATATTGATTTCGCTCTTCTCATTCTCTATTAAGGAAGGATAATTAACTCTTTTGATTGGTATTAAAACCTTATTATTACGCAATTCATACTGCTCATCGAAATAATGATTAATTGTTTTATTTTTTTCTTCAATTTCCTCCCAAGACGGATAATTAATTTCTCTATCATTTACTACACTATCCATATTATTCATAAAATAATGATTAATTGTTTTATTTTTTTCTTCAATTTCCTCCCAAGACGGATAATTAATTTCTCTATCATTTACTACACTATCCATATTATTCATAAAATTACGCTTTTTAATAATATTAGCAAGATCATGCATATCACCTGTAAAAGTATATAAAAAAACTTTAAGTATATTAAGTTTATTCTGCTTATTAATATTATCTTTTAAAATATATTCAATAAAATTAACTTCATATAGTTTAGAATGCATAAATTGCATTTCACTTAATTCAGATTTTTCAAAATTAACTTTTTCTAAACTTGAGTGATATATGAAAGTCCTAGACATTTTAGATTCGTTAAAATAAACATTAATTATTTTAGAATCCTTAAAAGTAGTTTTATTTAAAGTAGATTTTAAAAAATTCACTTTCATTAGTTTACAATTACTAAAATTAGCATCAGTTAGATTACAATTACTAAAATTCACTTTCATTAGATTACACTCACTAAAATTAGCATCAGTTAGATTACAATTACTAAAATTAACGTCCGTTAGATCAAGATTGCAAAAATTAGCATTTATTAAATTCATATTTGATAAATCATTATTTAATAATTTAATTAAAATATTTAAATATTTACTATCTAACTTTGTTTTTAGATTATCATTTAAAGATATTTTGATAAGTTCTGAATCTTTAAAATCAGAGGTTAAGTTATGTTTCGTAAGAAAAGAAATTGCATATTTTGTAAAAACAGCTTCCGTAGAGAACTTAGATTTTTTTATCCGAGCTTCATATAAACTTAATATTACATTAACATCATCATCATTAACATTATTAGCTTCAAAAATTGATTCAAGAGCTTTTTTAACGCCTTCTTTGCATATTTTAAAATTTGCATCATCACCAAACCAACTTTTTATAGATTTTTCTAATCTTGAGTACTTAGAACATAAAACTACCTTTAGAACACCTATTAAATTATTTAGCTCAATTCGTTTTGGGGAGTTTAACTTATTAATTTTTTCTGATAAATTTTGGAAGTGCTGCTTATTAAATTTAACTCCAAGTGAGTTTACAGTAATTTTTGTCGATATTTTACAATTTTGCATTATATTGAATCCTTTAATTAATATAAAACAATATGATAACCGAAAACTAATAAAATTTAAAGTAACATTTTTGTTTTTTACTCGATGTTCTAGTTTTTAATTAGAGCATGTTTGAAAAGTATAGTATAGATAAAGTTATAATGAATCTTTTATTTTGTGAATAAAAGATTTATGAAAAAAATATACTCAAGTGATTTGACGGAACAAGAATTTGGCTTAATAAAAGATTGTATACCACAAGC
>CALMTA010000217.1 GCA_937872505.1 uncultured Neisseriaceae bacterium
GCAATATTTGCTAATTTAAAGGCTTTTTTAATTAATCGTATTGGTGATTTTGGGTTTTTATTAGGTATAGGAATTATTCTTGCTTATTGTGGTTCGCTTAATTATTCTATTGTTTTTTCTAAAATAAATTCTTTAATAGATATTAATTTTATAGGTACTTCTTGGAATGTAATTACCGTAATTTGTATTTTATTATTTGTTGGAGCAATGGGAAAGTCAGCACAATTTCCGCTTCATGTATGGTTACCAGACTCAATGGAAGGTCCAACGCCAATCTCTGCACTAATTCATGCAGCAACTATGGTGACTGCAGGTATATTTATGGTAGCAAGATTGTCACCAATATATAATTTATCACAAACAGCGCTTTCAGTTTTAGTGGTAATAGGTGGAATTAACTGTTTATTTATGGGTTTATTAGGTATTATTCAAAATGATATAAAGCGAGTAGTTGCTTATTCAACGCTTTCTCAATTAGGGTATATGGTAGTGGCTCTAGGTTGTGGTGCCTATTCAATTGCAATTTTTCATTTAATGACACATGCCTTTTTTAAAGGTTTATTATTTTTAGCAGCTGGTTCGGTTATTATTGCTATGCATCATGAACAGGATATGCGACAAATGGGTGGTTTAGCTAAATATATGCCCATTACTTATATTACGATGTTAATTGGTAGTCTAGCACTAGCAGGCATTCCACCTTTTGCTGGTTTCTTTTCTAAAGATATGATTTTAGAATCAGCAAAAATCGCATATGAAAATGGCTTATCAGGAGGTTTATTTGCATTATTTGCTGTATATACTTCAGTTTTAATAACAGCTATTTATAGTTTTAGGTTAATTTTTATGACTTTTCATGGGCAAGAAAGATTTAGGCAGCATACATCAGATGATACGGCTCATGATTATGAGGGAGATGAAAATACAGAACATCATCATGTTACTCAACCCACAGAATCTCCTTGGGTAGTTACATTACCGCTTATATTAATGGCAATTCCTTCAGTTATAATTGGCTATTTGGGGTTAAATTTATTTGTTAATAATACAATGTTAAGTAATTCAGGAGAAAATATTGCATGGTATATTAAAAATATACAAGATGAAGTAGTGCCGCCAATAGAGATGATAGTTCATAGTTTTACACAACTACCGGTATATTTAGCATTAAGCGGAATTTTAATAGCATGGATTTTTCATAGAATGCCTAGTTTAAACGATAATTTTATTAAAGCAATAAAACCACTTTATAATATATTAGATAAGAAATATTATATGGATGATTTATATATAAATGTTTTAGCACCATTTGCTCGGGAGCTTGGAAAGTTTTTCTGGAAAATAGGCGATATATTTATGATAGATGGTTTAATTGTAAATGGTAGTGCTAAGGTAGTAAATTGGATGGCATTTTTATTTAAACGTTTACAAAGTGGCTACGTAAATAGTTATGCAACATTTATGGTTTTAGGAATATTGGTTTTATTAACCTTTAGTACTAAATTGATATTTGCTTAGGATGGGATTAATGACAAATTATTTGCTAAGTTTAACGGTTTGGATACCTATAATAACGGGAATACTAGTTTTATTTGCGAGTAAAAATATTGCGCGAATAATAGCATTAACAGGTGCATTTATAGCGCTTTTTTTATCCTTAATTATATTTTTTAAATTTGATATAAAAGATTCAGCATTACAGTTTAGTGAAAATATAGCATGGATTAGTAGCTTAAATATTAATTACCATATGGGTATTGATGGTATTTCTATGCCTTTTATTTTATTAAATAATTTTATTACATTTTTAGTAATTATAGCTAGTTGGTCAGTTATAAAAGAAAAAGTAGCATTATATAATAGTATGTTTTTATTAATGACTGGATTTATTTCAGGCATATTTTGTGCATTAGATGGAATATTATTTTATATATTTTTTGAGTCAATGTTAATTCCCATGTATTTAATTATTGGTATTTGGGGGAGTGCAAACCGGATATATGCAGCAATAAAGTTTTTTTTATATACATTACTAGGCTCATTATTAATGTTAGTGGCTTTAATTTATTTATATTATAAGAGTGGAAGTTCATTTGAGATTTTTACGTATTATCATACTCAATTATCTATGAGTGCACAAATTTTGTTATTTATTGCTTTTTTCTTTGCTTTTGCGGTAAAAGTACCTATGTGGCCGGTACATACTTGGTTACCTGATGCACATCCTGAAGCTCCTACAGGTGGTTCAATGGTTTTAGCTGCTGTTACTTTAAAAGTTGGTGGTTATGGGTTTTTACGTTTTATTTTACCTATAGTACCTGATGCATCAAGGTTATTAGCTAGTACAATGGTTATTTTGTCGTTAATTGCAATAGTTTATATTGGTTTAGTTACTATTGTGCAAAAAGATATGAAACGTTTAGTAGCTTATTCATCTATTGCTCATATGGGTTTTGTTACTTTGGGTTGTTTTTTATTTGTTGGTTCTATTTTAAACCCATGGGGATTAGAAGGAGCTATAACGCAAATGGTTTCGCATGGGGTTATATCAGCAGCAATGTTTATGTGTATTGGTGTAATGTATGATAGAGTGCATTCACGCAATATTGCCGATTATGGCGGTGTGGGCACGAAAAAGGCAATTTTTTTAGGATTTTTTTTTTTTTTTGGTTTAATATTTTTTGTGTTAAAAAAAAAAAAAATTTTGTTTGACCTTTTAAAAAAAATATAAAAAAAAAAAAAAAAAAAAAAAAATTAATAAAAAAAAAAAAAAAAAAAAAAA
>CALMTA010000218.1 GCA_937872505.1 uncultured Neisseriaceae bacterium
AGCTACATATCCGCCATTTGAAACTGTAGCACCATCTGGTGAATTACAAGGTTTTGATATTGATATTGCAAATTCTATTTGTGAAAAACTAAAAGCTAAATGTGTATTTTTGAATCAGCCGTTTGATAGTTTGATTGTTAATTTACAAATAGGCAAATTTGATGCGATTATTGCAGCTATGTCAATAACGCCAGATAGGCAAAAAGTTGTTAACTTTACTAATCCGTATTATATAAATTCTCTTAGTTTTATTGCAAGAAAAGATATTAATTTTGATATTACTCCGGGAAAATTTAAAAACAAAACTGTTGGAGTACAGCAAGGAACTACTTTTGCCAATTATTTAAATAAAGTTTATGGTAAAAACATAAATGTAAAAACCTATGTAAGTACAGAAATGGCTTTTTTAGATTTAGCTAATGGGCGAATTGATACAGTAATGGGAGATACTCCTTTATTAAAAGTATGGATGCAAGATCATGGAAATGACCAATATCATTTTATAGGAAATCCTATAACTGATAGTAAATTACTTGGTGTAGGTAATGGAATTGCAGTTAATAAAAATAATAAACAGTTATTGAATAGTTTTAACAAAGCAATTGAGCAAATACGTAAAGATGGAACAATGAAAAAAATTGAAAATAAATATTTTGCTAGATAAATAAGGTTAAATATGTTTCTTGATGGATATTTACCGCAAATTATAGATGGTTGTAAAATGACTATTATGGTGTCAGTTACATCAATTTTTATTGGGGTTATTTTAGGTGTAATTGGCGCTTTGGGCGAAATGAGTAATTCAAAAATCATTCTTAAAATTAGTAAAGGTATTAATTCTATAGTTAGAGGATTACCAGAATTATTGATTTTATTTGTTATTTATTTCATGGGAACTATTTTACTGAGTAAAGTTTTTGGTAAATATACTGAAATAAATATTTTTTTAACTGGTGTAATTGCCTTAAGTATAATTTTTGGTGCTTATGCAGCTCAAACTTTTAGAGGTGCATTTCTTCATATTCATAAAGGGCAAAAAGAATCAGCTATGGCACTAGGGCTATCAAGTTGGATAACTTTTAAAAAAATTCTTTTTCCCCAAGCTTTGCGTTATGCATTGCCTGGTTTAAGTAATCTTTGTTTAACTACTTTAAAAGATAGTTCTTTAATATCATTAATCGGTTTACATGAATTAACTTTTAAATCACAGCTTGCAGCTACTCAAAGTTATAAACCATTTACTTTTTATTTAGTTTGTGGATTAATTTATTTAATATTAACTTCATTATTTGAACTAGTATTTAAATTGTTAGAGTTTAAGGTTAGTTATGATTGATACTAAAATTTTATGGCAGTCAATTCCCCAAATAGCAACTGGCATGGTTACTACTTTAGAGTTAATGATTTGTGCTTTAATAATTGGTTTACTTTTAGCTCTAATATTAACTATGTGTAGCTATCTAAATCTAAAAATAATCAATATAATACTTAAGGCGTATACTTTTATTATTAGAGGTACACCACTTTTAGTACAGATTTTTATTATTTATTATGGGAGTAGTCAGTTTGATTTTATTCGCAATGGTATATTATGGAATATTTTAAAAGAGCCGTTTGCTTGTGCTGTAATTGCTCTGGCTTTAAATACTTCTGCTTATAGTTTTGAATTATTTAGGGGGGCTATAAGCGCTATTCCTTATGGAGAAATAGAGGCTTGTCAGGCTTTAGGTTTATCAAAATTACAAATGTTAAGAAAAGTGATAGCACCAAGAGCGATACGTTTGGTTTTACCTGCATATTCAAATGAAGTTATAATCATTTTAAAAAGTACTACATTAGCTAGTACAATTACCTTAATGGATATTATGGGTGTGATTCATGCGTTTATTTCTCAAACATATTTAACAGCATCCTATTTATTATTAGCAGGCTCTATTTATTTATTTCTCAACCTGATTATAATAAATATCTTTCGTTATATAGAAGGTAGATTAAGCTATCAATAGTTTTTATTTATAATAAATTTCTCAAAGCATATTTGCATGAACTAAAGTTTTATGGTAAAATATCGGGTTTTAGTGGGCATATTGCCCATTTTTTTAACCTTTCTCTTGCTATAGAATTCATGTTCTATAATCGCATGGGCGGGAGATTTTATCCATAAGGAGTTTTAGCATGCGTCATTATGAAATTGTATTCATGGTTCACCCAGATCAGAGTGAACAAGTAGTTCATATGGTTGACAGATATAAAAAGTTAATCACTGACAATGGTGGAAAGATTCATCGTTTAGAAGATTGTGGTCGTAAGCATTTAGCTTATCCAATAAATAAATTACAAAAAGCTCATTATGTATTAATGAATATAGAGGCAGATAATAAATTACTTGATGAATTAAATCATGCTTTTAAATTTAACGATGCGGTATTGCGTAATTTAATTACTGTTAAAAAAGAAGCAGTAACTGAGCCGTCTTGTTTTATGCGTGAAGAAAAAACAAAGTCGTTAATATAAGATTGTAGTTATTTGATTAATGGAGACAAAAAACACATTAGAGCTCAGTGGGCAAATTGTTAAAGTTTACCCAACTAAAAAAACTCCGTTTGGCCTTTTGGTTATGAGTTTTATTTTAGAGCATAATTCTATTATTGAAGAAGCAGGTCAGAGTCGGCAAGTAAAATGCAGAATTTATTGCATTATGGTAGATAGTAATTTTAAAGAAGCTGAGTTAAATAATAAAAATGTGGTAGTTCATGGGTTTCTAAGTCAAAATGCAAAAATGCAATTAGTATTACATATAAATAAATTAAATATTTTTGGATAAAGGATTTTTAAATGTCACGTCAAACTTTAAGAAAAAAGAAATTTTGTCGTTTTAGTGCTGAAGGTTTTACTGAAATTGACTATAAAGATGCGGAATTGTTAAAAAGTTATATAACTGAAACTGGAAAAATAATTCCATCAAGAATTACTGGAACTTCAGCAAAGTTTCAAAGAATGTTGGCTTTAGCAATTAAGCGTGCTAGATTCTTAGCTTTAATTCCATATACAGATCAACACTAAATTTTTATAGTAAAAGGACAGTAATATAATGAAAGTTATTCTATTAGAAGAGATTCCTAATGTAGGCAATCTTGGAGCTGTAGCTACAGTGAAGAATGGTTATGCACGTAATTATTTAATTCCTAAAGGGCTTGCACTACGTGCAACTGAAGCAAACCAAAAGGAATTTGAGTTAAAAAAAGCTGAATATGAACTTAATCAAGCTAATATAGTAGCTCGTAGTAAAGCCAGACAAGAACAAATCAATGGGCAGGTTTATACGATAGCAGCTAAAGCTGGGGTTGATGGAAAATTATTTGGTTCAGTTACTGCATTAGATATAGTTGAAGCTGCGAAAAATGCAGGTATTGAAATTAAAAGGTCAGAAATTTTATTGCCAAATGGGCCATTTAAGACAATTGGTGAATTTGATGTAGCGATTGATTTACATCATGATATTCGTGCACATATTAAGTTAAACATTACTCCTGAAAGTTAAAAAATTAAGCCCTTTAAAAATAGGGCTTAATTTATTCTGACTTACTAAAAAAAATATATATTGTTATTACTAAAATAATACTGCACAACATTATCATAGCGGTTGGAGCTTCCATACCTAAAATTTCCCAAGTAGTTTTTGCGCATTCAGCATCACCTGCTAAAATGTAGCGAATAAAACTTCCTAAAGGTAGTCTTTTAAATAATATTTCCAGTGGCATTCCACATGAAGCTGGCTGCTGATCTAATGGTAAGTGCATTATCCAATAATGATGTGCTGCTACTTTTATACCAAATATGCTAAATCCTGTTATAATTATTGAATAAAATTTTAACATAATTCCTTTAGGATTATGAATTGCAGCGATTAAAGCTATAATGGCAATTATAGCAATAATAATTCTTTGGGCTATACATAATGGG
>CALMTA010000219.1 GCA_937872505.1 uncultured Neisseriaceae bacterium
CGTTCAATTTACGAGAGTAAATTTGGTAATGATAAAGATACTCTTAAAGCTTTAGCTATAAGTTTAGGGACAATGAAGTTTTCTGATAGAGGGGCACAGGGAATCATTGCTGGTACAATTTACGACGGTAAATTTGGTAATGATAAAGAGGTTCTTAAAGCTTTAGCTATAAGTTTAGGGACAATGAAATTTACTGATAGAGAGGCACAGGAAATCATTGATGATGCAATTTACAAGGATAACTTTTTACTCCTTTAAATAGCTTTATTGGAAATCAACCACTACATGAGCAGGCTTTTGAATACAAATCAATGGATTTTTTATTAAATATATTTATGAACAATATATTGCAAGCCTGATTAATTTAGGTATGATGTATTTCAATCCAAAAGATGCAGGTCTTATTGATAGCTTTGTAGTATTTTTTGCCCTACACTTAGAAATAGATTAATAGATATAGTATTATAGATTTAACTTTTATTTGTTAAAAATTTATTGTATCATAACTGTATTTTGCCTAAGGTCTGCTAAATAAATTAAACTATAATTTACTTGAGTCAACATTAAAAATTGACATTAATCTATTCCGTTTATTGGAATCTTTCTCATAGTAAACATTTTCGAAAATAAAACAGCCATTATTTTAAAAAGTTTTATTTATCATTTCGTAAATTTAGAAATATCATTTTATAACCCGATAATGTCTCAAATATACCTTTATAATCTCTTTTAATGGTACAAAAAATAATACGAGTTAACGGTTCAATACATAAAGTTAAAAAGCTAGTAATATAATGAGAAATTAATGAAAAATGTTTCTTTGTATAAATCATACGACTTCTAATTGAAAAAAATAATCTTTGAGCTTTAACAGAATTAGAACAGCCTCCACCAATATGTATAGCATGGGCGCCGACCCAATAATAAGAATTTATTCCTAATTTTCTTGCTCTTAATGATAAATCAAGATCTTCAAAATACACAAAAAAACTATTATCAAATCCGTTTAATCTTTTATATATGTCTTTACTTAGCATATAGTATGCACCAATTACATGATCTACAAATCTACTTTCTTGATGATTAAAATCTCTCATATGGGTTGAGGAAAAAGATATAAATTTTGATATACCGCTAGAATCACTTAAATATGTTATTATATTAGGAAACCTTGAACATGATTTTTGTATAACTTTATTTTCATCCTTTAGCTGAATACCTAAAATCCCAAAATTTAGTAAAGCAGATTTTTCTCTATAAAATGATACTGACTTATCCAGTGTCTCATCTAATATTATTGTATCTGGATTTAAGAAAAGAAATATATCACTATTACATATCTCTGCCCCTATACAGCAAGCTTTCGCAAAACCTAAATTTGTATTATTTTTTATAATATTTATTAAAGAGTTTTCTACTATAAGTTCTATAGAATTATCAGTTGAAGCATTATCAACAATTATTATTTTGTCTAATTTAAATTCATTTTTATTACACTTTAAAATTGAATTTATACAATTTAATAAATGCGTCCCAGAATTCCAGTTTACTATAATGATGCTTAATGTATTCATAATACTTTTCCATTATTAAATTATAAAATATGATATTGATAAACTAAATGTTGTCTAAATAAATTTAATGTTAAAAAAAGTGATGCTATTAAAATTAACATAGCTATACTAAACCACTTAGGTTTAATTAAGAAAGGAATATAGGAAATAACAATAAAACTTGAAACCATAAATATCTCAGAAATTCTCCATGCTAATACTGGAATTTTAGATAAAACAAAAAGTGATATAAAAGAAAAATATAACATTTTTAACATTATAATTGAATATTTGTTTATTTCTAATAAAGTATTAGAAAAAAATAATAGAATTAAGAATAATAATATATAAAATATATTATTTACATTAAATAGGTTTACCTCTTGCATAGTGTTTTGTAGTGCTTGGTAAATAAAAAGTTTATTACTTATACTAGATAAATTTGGTATTATATAAAATATATTTATACCTATAAAACTAAATATAATAGCAAAGATTAATCCTGTTAAATATAACCATACATTTATTTTTTTGGTGTTTATAAAATATAATGGAATAAATACTAAAGCTGAACTATGAAATAAAAAAGCCAAAAGTACTTTAAATAAAAATTTCAAAAGATTTTTATCATAAATATCTGATACTGAAAGTAATAAAATAGCTGTGGCCACCCCTACCCTTATCTGTGTCATTTCATGTAATAAATAAAAATGAATAAAATAAAATATACAGGAAAATAATGGTAAAACTGAATATTTACTAATAGCTTTAATTTTTAAAAATACACCTAAAATCGCATAAATTATAAATATTAATAAGTAAGAATAAATATTCAAATATTTTAAAGTTACAGCAATTAAGACAGTCATTACATCATAACTATTATTAAAATAGTCACTATAAAAGTTTACTCCATCAAACATATAAGCATAATTCATACCATCATGAGAAACATTTAAGTCTTTTATACCCGCAAATATTGTAAATATTGTAGCACCTAAAAATAATAATAAGTTTTCTAAACCACTTTGACTTTCACCATATATAAAAAATATAATTAGTAATAAAAAAATTAAATAATATATTACCATTTAAAAACCTATAAAATATTTAAATATCTTGATCCTGATTCAACTACTATGTCAGTTAAAACATTATAAAACTTATTATCTCTTAAATAAATATTACCAAAGCTACAATGAATACCAATATTTTTATTATTACCAGAACTTAGAATAATATTTTTTCTAACAATACTATTTAATGCACCTAAAAAAATTCCATATTGCTTATGAGTACCTAATTGTGCATTTTGGTTATCTATTATATTATTAGAAATAGTTATATGATTAGTTTTATATTTTATAACATTTAATTTATCATTTAATGGCTCAACCCAAATGCCTGCATTATTTTCTGTTCCCCTGCTTTTATTAAAATTAGAAATTTTATTATTAGTTATTACAACATTATCATTAGGATTTAATACTAAATTACTTTCATTTAGTTGTCCTTCAACAACAATTCCAATTCGCCTAATATTAGAAATTTTATTATTACTAATTTTTAAATTAGTAACCCCATTTAAATAAATACCATCTGCAAATTTAGAATTCTCTAGTTTAGGCAATTTATTATAATCCATATTTCCTAAAACATTTTCAATTATATTGTTTTTAATTATAATATTTTGTGAATTTATTACTGTAACTGCAGATTTACCTATATTTTTTATTATATTATTAAACAACTTTATATTTGTGGTTTTATTATTTGATGAATTTACATTTTTAATAAAGATACCATGTTCTACTCCAGTAATAAATAAATTATTAATATTTATATTTTTACAATTTCCTAATAGTTTAATTCCCATATCCAAATTTGTAAAACCAATAGCTTTTGGGTACTGCTTATTTAATTTAGGATATGGCATAATAAAACTTTCATTACTAAATATTCCATATCCAATAATATTTAATTTACTTATATTTAAATTATTTACAGAATTTCCATTAAATAAAGCCTTTTCTGGTTTATCTAATTTAAACTCAATTACTGTATTATTACCACTAATATAACTATCATTTTTTAAAAATAACGGCTTTGAGATTTTTAAAATTCCCTCTCTCAAATATAGTTTTTTATGAGTGCTTGCTGCTAAATCTATCATATTCTGCAAACAAATAGAAGAGTCAACTGCTCCAGTATAGTCGCAATCAGCGAAATTATTTTTTGCATAACAATTATTAAAAATAACTTCCATAAATATAAATAAACAAATCATCTTCATTGATAAATCTTTACTAATTTGATTTTACCTAAAGTATAATTATGTTAAAAGAAAAATAAATAATTACAAAAATGAGTGGGTTAGTATAACATTTATTAAATAATTTTAATGATAACTTTTTATAAAAACTTTCTTGCAAATATTTAATTTTAAATTTGATAAATTGATTTAAAATGTGGTATAATCGGAAAAGAAAATAATTTTTATTAAAGGTCTGTAATATGAAAAACAATAGCTTTAAATTATTTATGATTTTATGTTGTTCTAGTGCTTTTGCCTTTAACATGAATAATAAATTATACGGCTCAATAAAAGCCAAAGAATCTACTACTGTTGTATCTACAGAGCAAAAACCCCTACATGCAGATTTAGAAAATAATCTTAAATTTGATAATAATCTCTCCACTACACCAATATCCTTTATTTGGAGATATATAACTTGGGCATATGAAGGTGATTTTAAAAACTGGCTTAAAAAAAGTTTAGGAATAGATTTTTTCAACCCAAAAGATGCTAGATTAGATAAAATTTTAGCAGGTCTTGATAAACTGGCTGCCTCTCAACAAGAAATTTTAATTAAATTAAATGAGTTTTACAATACATATCTTTCTAATGAATACTTCTATCAGAGTACTCATCTTGCAGTTATAAAAAATAATATAAGAATAAGTATGAGAAATTTAGAAAATCTTTATAACCCATTAAGCACTATTGAAGATTTTAATAAATTACCCGTAAATATTATTAAAGAAATAGATTTTGCAAAAGAAATTACCAACGATAATTTAAAAAATATGGAAAATTATGCAATGCATTTATCTGGTGTATCAATTCCAAATAGCAAACTACAGTTTAATGATCATACTTTGGAACAATATCTTAATACATTTTATAAAAAATTAGTAAATGAAAAAATTATAAATTTATCTCCAATTGAAACCAATGAAAATGCAATATCCATTTTAACTAATGATTTACAAAATCCAAAAAAATCTGATGAACAAGAATTAGCTAAGTATAATATGTTTGCAAATAAAATATATTATGATAACTCAGTAAATATTACTATTCTTCAAGTAGCTTCATTATTAAATATAATTTATAAATATGAGCTATTTGCAGCGTACCTTCATTTTAATATTAATAAAAATATACCATTACCTCCTTCTTTAGTTAGACCTAAAAATTTTGAAGAAGCTAAATTACAGTTAGAAAAATTATTTATTCAAAGGGCTAATAATATTGTTAAAATTTCTAAAGAAGCTAAAAACTTATATAATTTAGATACATATATTAAGGGTGATTGGTACAAAACCATTTATAAAACTGAATCTAGTTTAAATGATTTTGTTCATAATACAACAAACCCTGTTCTTTCTACTAAAAAAGATGCTAATGGTAATACTTTAGTAGAAAAGAATAATTTGTATTATAATGGTTTATTCTTACGTGCTTATACTCCTAAAGGAAAAGAGTTAAATACTAATACGCGGGCGTGTAACCTTACTATTAGAGCAACAGAAAATGCTCTTAAATGTGATACAGGAATCGATAATTTTAACTATAGCTTTGTAGATTTTAATAATTTTACAAAGGTTCCTGGCACTTATTCTACTACACTTTATCTAAAAAATAATTCAAACTATTTTAAAATAATTAGTAATTTAAATGGAGATAAAAAACTTGATTTAGGAAGAAATTTTGAAATTCCTACTAAAAATAGCAATTATGCTTATTTAGTAAGCTATAAAAATAATATGTTCTATATATCAAATGTTGGAAGCTGGAAAGATTCTTATATCCATGTGGATTGTATTAAATATGATAATAATTGTAGTAGTAAGATAACAGAATATGCCAGTGGAGCAGCAAATAGTAGAACATATTACAAAAAGCATACCCTATATTTTGGAAATGGAGCAACCCAAATGAATGTTATATATAGTTATACACATAATAGCTCTAGCCATGGTGCTACTGCCATCGTTAGACACCACGCATATATCGAATAATTTATAATATTTTTAACAATAAAAGCTGTACTTTGTTACAGCTTTTATTTATTTTAGCTCTCTTTCGCAGTAAAATAACTTATCATCTTATTAGCAATAATTGACCAATTAAATTGTTGAATATCATAAAGAGCATGATAGGCTTTTTCTTTAACAATTTTACTATTACTTATTATAGATTCTATCTGGCTTATAATAGAATCTGAATTTTGCGGACTTACTAACCATGCATTACCTTCATGTGCTGGCATAAAATATGTTGTGATTATAGGCGTGCAGCATGCCATTGATTCTATAACCGGATAATGAATAGCACCAAATTGACCAATTGCTGGAGCTATTATAATATCCATTGAACGATAAAAATCAGCTAACTCTAAATCGCTTTTTGGAGTCAACACAAATATTGAGCTTTCGTGGTTTTCAGTTTTTATATCGGCAAAAGCTAAATATAATTCCATTTTTTTGTTAAATAATTTATTTTGTTTTATTTTTGTAAATGCTTCAATAACAAAGGTCGTTCCTTTAAAACTTTCTACCCTGCCAATAGCTCCTATCTTTATAGTTTCTTTTTCAAAATTTATTGCATTTATATTTTTAGGATAATATACTTCTAAATCTAAACCGCAAGGAACGTATTTATTTGCTTCTATGCTCTTATATGAATAATAAACTGGAGCGTTAACAATTATATCTAAATTTTTTAATTTATAAGTATAATTTGAGTAATGGTATAAAAATTTACCTATTAATGTTTTTCTACTAACATAATAATCAGGTTCAAATGCTTGAACATAGTAAAATTTTTTAGCTTTTATTTTTGCCATATTAACAGGTAATGCTGTTAATGAATGATTTGCTAAAACAATATCATATTCATTTGCATATTTACTTAAAACTTTATATAAAGCAATTTGCTTAATAAAAACATTTAATGGTTTTTTCTTTTCAAATTTATTAGTATTAACTATTTCATTTTTATCATTAAACCAAATTATTTTTGCTTCAGTCGGAAAATATGGATTAATAGAGTTTGAACTACAAAGAAAGCTAACTTCGTGACCACTTTTACTCCAATAGTTAGCAAATTGTGATAAAACTCTAAAACCTCCTGACTTAGCAAACCCTAATATTGGAATTAGTATTCTCATTGATAAATTTCCTTATAATAAATAACCTTTTTTATATAAAATAAAAAATGATATAAAATATATAAAATAATTTAGGCAAAATGCCATAACTGCACCATTATTGCCAAATATATTAATAAATAACATTGAAATTATAATAAAGGAAATACCAAAAAATATTTCTGATAAAACATATAGTTTTGTTTTTGCCTTAGCAATCATTATAAACCCTAACAACCAGCTAGCTATTTTAAAGTTATCTCCTAAAAATTGCCATAAACACATATCTGTCATAGGAGAAAAAGATTTAGCAAAAAGTAAACTAATAATAAAATCACGTAATAAATATATAATTAAACTGGAAAGAGCTACAAAGGGCATAATAAATTTATATCCGTTTTTTATTTCAAGTTTAATTAATTCTTTATCTTGTAAATTAGATAATTTAGGTAAATAATACGAACTAAGAGCAGTATAAACAATCGTTAAATACCCATTAGATAATAGTTGCATTCCTTGCCAGCAGCCAGCGATTGTCCATGATGTATGATCTATTAGATAAGTTCTTACAAATATCTGTGTTGTGGGCATAATACAAATAGTTACTATAGACATTACTGTAAAATTAAAAAGCTTTTTAAAGTAGCCTATTTCAAATTTACCAAAAAAATTGCCTAACTTAAACCATTTTTCTTTAATTACAAAAAATATAATCACTATAAAACTAACTGATTGACTGACTATAATAGCTAAAATTGCTCCATAAGTTTTTAAATTTATAACTAATAATACACTTGTAATTAAACCAATCAGGGAATTTGTCATATTTAATAAAGTATATTTTTTAATCTCATGTAAACCATTTAGAATATTTAGCATTAAGTTATTTATAATATAAAATATTAAACTGATAGCAAAAATAAAAAAAATACTATTATATTCAATATTACCTAATAATTTTATCGCTAAGTAATCATGAAATATTAATAACACTAAGATTGTAGGAAAAATAGTTGTCCCCACCATCCAAGTAATTGCCTGCCAAATTTTTACTAATTCTTTTTCATTATCTTTAAATTCAGCTGTATATTTAATTAACCCTGATGATATCCCACTTAATGCTATTGCCATAACTATTGATATAAAATTTTGGAACTGCCCAACCATTGCAACCCCTAGAGGACCAATTATAACTGATACAAATTTGGTAGAAATAAATCCAGTAGCTAACTTTACAACAGAAGCTGTAGTTGACCAAGTTATTGTTGAAGCAAATTTCATTTTTTAGGTCTCAAAGTCTTTAAAACTAAAATTACTAAAGGCGATTAAAAATCAAATTAATTCTTGTTGACTCGGATTATAAACTTTATCTACAATAGCACTTATGTTATCATTTGCCAAAATTACCTCAATTCTTTCTTGATGCAATACTTCAGAACCATGTTTTACTATATGACCATTTTTATCTTTTATAATTGCATAACCACGAGATAAAATATTTGTTGGATTTACTAACTCTAAATGCCGCAATAAATTATCTATTTTATTAATATTTATATTTAGACTATTTAACATAGATAATTTTAATCTATTATCTAGATTTTTAATTTGAGTTTGATAGTGTATTATATTAATTTTTTTTGAATCTAATTTTGATTCATACAATTTTATCTGCATAGAAAATTTAGAAATTAATTGGCGAATTGCATTATCTAATTTACTTTTATAAGTATTTAACTTATTTGTTTTTTCTTTTATTTGATTGATAGGATTTAAAAATTTTAGCTTAGCAGAATATAAATCTAGCAACTGTTTTTTATTATTAATGATATTTTCAAATATATTATTCAATTGGTAATTCAATTTATGAATTAAGTTTAGCCATTCATCTTTACTAGTGGCGACTAATTCAGCTGCAGCTGTTGGAGTAGGTGCACGTAAATCAGCAACTAAATCAATTATTGTGGTATCAGTTTCATGGCCTACCGCACTTATAATAGGAATTTTACTAGCAAATACCTCTCTTGCTACTACCTCTTCATTAAAACTCCATAAGTCTTGCATACTACCACCACCACGGCAAATAATTAACACATCAACTTCATGGCGCATATTAGCTACTCTAATTGCACTAACAATCTGCATACCC
>CALMTA010000220.1 GCA_937872505.1 uncultured Neisseriaceae bacterium
CAAGGTTCTGTTTTAGCAGGTGATAGAACTGATGTATTATTACTTGATGTAACTCCATTATCTTTAGGTATAGAGACTATGGGTAATGTAATGACTAAATTAATTAATAAAAATACTACTATACCAACTAAGGCGTCGCAAGTATTTTCAACTGCAGAGGATGGTCAAACAGCTGTAACAATACATGTTTTACAAGGTGAACGGCCAGTAGTTACAGGAAATAAGAGTCTAGGGCAGTTTAATTTAACTGATATCCCTTCTGCTCCTCGTGGAACTCCACAAATTGAAGTTACATTTGATATTGATGCAAATGGTATTTTGCATGTATCAGCTAAAGACAAAGCTACTGGTAAAGAGAATAAAATAACTATTCAGGCTAGTTCTGCTTTATCTGAAGCAGAAATTCAACAAATGGTAAAAGATGCTGAAGCCCATGCAGAAGAAGATAAAAAATCTGCTGAATTGGTTCAAGCTAGAAATAATGCAGATGGTATGATTCATTCAGTGAAAAAATCTTTAGCTGATTATGGCGATAAGGTTGATGCTGCAGAAAAAGAAAAAATTGAAGCAGCAATAAAAGAGGCTGAGGAAGCAATAAAGGGTGATGATAAAACTGTTATTGAAGAAAAAGTACAAGCATTAATGACTGCATCGCAAAAGATTGGCGAAATGATGTATAAAGATATGCAACCTAATCAAGAAACATCGGAAGCGCAATCTACAACTAATGAAAACAAGGGAGCAGATGAAGTTATCGATGCTGAATATTCTGAAGTAAAAGATGACGAAAAAAATAAAAAGTAACTGTGCAAATATTTAACCTTTAAAGCTTGGTTTTTACCAAGCTTTTTAATTTAAAAAAATAAAAAATACTAGAGTTTATGATAAAATAGTATTTTTATTATTTATAATGATCTTAATAGGGAAAGAAAAATCAAACGAAAATATTTAATAATTTTATTAGCAAGTATAACAATAATCAATCTTTCAAGTTGTGCAGTTGCAGTTTTAGGTGGGGGTAGTGCTGCTGCTGCTGTTGCTACTGATACACGTGGAGTTAAAGCTGTCACAAATGATCAGATATTAGCACATAACGTAAACACTGTTTTAAATAAGCAGATTCCTGATGGAAGTTTTACTATTGCAAGTTATGCCCAAGAAATATTGTTAGCAGGTCAAGTAGCTACTTTGAAAGACAAAGATAAAGCGGAAATTGCTGTAAAAAATACTGCAGGGGTTAAAAAAGTTTGGAATTATTTAACTATAAAGACACCTGAAACAGTAGTTGATATTTCTAATGATGCTTATTTAACATCTGCAGCTAAAACCAGACTTATTGCCCAAAAACAAGTAAATGCTAACAATATAAAAGTTGTAACTTGTGCAGGGGTTGTTTATCTATTAGGTAAAGATGCAGGCGATAGTACTCAAATTAATGGAGCTATTGAAGGTATAAAACAAATTGACGGGGTAAAATTGGTTGTTAATCTAATTCAAAAATAATATATTTTGTGCTAGTGGTTTACGCTAGCACTTTTTTGCAAACCATTAAATTATCATATTGTGTCTTTTATGAAAACTAAAATAAGGTTAAATAAATATCTTAAAGATTTAGGCATATGCTCTAGAAGAAAAGCTGATGAATTTATCGAAAAAGGTTATATTAAAGTAAATGATGTTTTAATTACTGAATTAGGTTTTCAAATTGATCCTCAAATAGATAAAATAGAAGTTCTCCCAGAACTTTACCAGGAAAAATCCCAGTTTCGTTATATTTTATTAAATAAGCCTATAGGTTATGTATGTTCTAAAAGTAAAGCTG
>CALMTA010000221.1 GCA_937872505.1 uncultured Neisseriaceae bacterium
TATTTGTTGAGGGTTTTTCTTTGGTAAGTTTGTAAATTTCTTCTTTAAGAAAATCGATATTATTAAGATTATCGAAGGTATATTGAGGGTTATACTTTATAATTGCATTTATAATTGTAAGTTTATCAAAATCATTTTCTAAATTAACAATTTTGCCTTGATACTCGCATTGAAGTGTACCAATAGAATCTAAGGCAGCTTTACGTATTATCTGCTCGGTAAGTTGCATCATTTTTTTATAATCAGCATAACTTTCATAGAACTCAAGCATAGTAAATTCAGGATTATGCCTAGTTGATAAGCCTTCATTACGAAAATTACGATTGATTTCAAAAACTCTGTTTATACCACCAACAATTAATCGCTTTAAATATAATTCAGGAGCGACTCTTAAATATAGGGGCATATCTAGCGAATTATGGTGAGTAATGAATGGTTGAGCTGTAGCACCACCAGGAATAGGGTGCATCATGGGTGTTTCAACTTCAAGATAATTAGCCGATACCATAGATTCTCTAATTGATTGAATAATCTTTGACCTTTTAATAAAAATATTTTTAGTATCAATATTCATTATTAAATCCACATATCGTTGACGATAACAAATTTCTTGATCAGTTAATCCGTGAAATTTTTCCGGTAATGGCCTGAGGTTTTTACTCAAAAGTTCAATTTGCTCAACTTCCACTGTTAATTCACCAGTTTTAGTTTTAAATAAATAGCCGCACACTCCTAAAATATCACCAATATCCCAATGTTTAAAATCTTCGTATTTCTCTTCACCTACATGCACTTTACTAATATAAATTTGGATTTTTGCTATTCCATCTAGTAAAGTAGCAAATGAAGCTTTGCCCATAATACGTTTTAGCATCATTCTACCAGCAATTTTTACCGGAATTTTTTCATTACTCAATTGTTCTGAATCTAAATTGCCATATGTTTCATGAGTTTTTTCAGCTGTTATGGTAGGGGAAAAATTATTGGGATAAGCTACAGTTTTATTACGAATTTTATTTAATTTTTGACGACGTTCTTGAATAATGTGATTTTCTTCATTGATGGGTAGATTTGTCATTTATATTTAATTCCTACAGTATATAAAGAATTATTAAAAAAATGGAAGTTTTTTAAATTATTCCCTTTTTTTGAATAAGGGTAATTATTATTCCATTGTCTATGATTTGTGAAATTAATTTATGTCCAGTTTTTAAGCAGAATTCTTCAAAATCATCTATTGAAGCAGGATCTGTTGTAGTAACTTGAACTATTTCTAGAGGTCCAATATCCATTAGAAATTTTTTAAGCTTTAAAACAGGCAAAGGACAATTTAATCCGCTTAAATTAAGCTTTAGCATATTATTTCACTAATTTTAAACGGCTTTGTTTATTCTCTAAATTATTTTTTTGTATAGAAGGTGATGGAGCAGTTTCAAATTGCATACCTTCGCCATTTTCTTTGGCAAATATAGCAATTACATTATTTATAGGAATTGCTATATCATTTATAATACCACCAAAAGTAGCTTGAAAAGTAATCCACTCTTTATCAATAGTTAAATCCTTTGTTGCAATATTTGCAATATTTAGTATAATTTGCCCATCTTGTATATATTGACTAGGTACTATTGTATGACTATCAACTTTACTGGCTAAGTATGGTGTAAGCTCATTATCGCTACACCATTCATGAATAGCACGAATAAAATAAGGTTTTTGATCTAGCATGATTATCTCATTCCTCTTTCTGCAGGGGTTAATGCTGCTATAAATTCTGGTTTTTCAAATTGTTTAGCTGCATATTTTAACATTCCTGACCAATGAGGTTTAGGTTCAATTTCATAATATTTTAATCGCCATAATAATGGCAGTATTGCGGCATCAAGTAGAGTAAAGGAATTACCAAATAAATATTCGGCTTTTTTATTAGTAACAAAAACATTGGCAATGCTATCCAAGCCTGATATAATTTTCTTTTTTATTTTTTCAGATTCTTTTTTTGCCTTCGCATCTTTATTACCAAGGTTATTGTCTAATTGACGCAAATGTTGAAATAATTCTTTATCAAAATGATGCATTAACATACGTAATCTAGCTTTTTCTGCAGGTTCAATTGGCATTAATTGCGGATGAGGGAAACGTTCATCAATATATTCACATACAATATCTGTATCTAAAAGGACTAAATCTTTTTTCTTATTGTTTTTATCTATATCATCAACTAAAACAGGTGTTTCATTATAAGGGTTTAATAGCATTAAATCTTGGCGTAAATTTATATTAATATCAATTATCTTAAAATCCATATCTTTTATATTTAATACAATTCTTGCTCGATGTGAAAATGAGCAACGTGAGTCAGAATATAAATGAATCATTTATAATACCTCTTAAAATTAAAAAATCAAATTTAATACTATATGTAAGTTTTGTAGAGTTAAACATAAAGTTTATTTGAAATAGCAAACTATTGCAAGGACATAATTTTATCATTAATTACAATATTTGTCAAATGTTTGCTATATAACATATTGATATGTAAGTAAAAAAATAGTAATATCGTGTTTTACATTTGAGCGGATGATAAAAAAACAAAATTGTTACTATAGTTTTTAATTAGTATTTATTATAATCCGTTCCTAATTATAGTTTACATCTCATGAAAGAAATCTTATGCAAAATTTAAATGGTATTAAATTATCTTCGATACCTGAAAATAGAAATTTAGAAAAATTTAATAGTTTTGGTGATGGTGATATATATGATCTATTAGATTATAAAAATATCTATAAAATAGATATTCCTTGTAGAATAAATATATTATGCAGTTTTATAGATCGTTTAATAACAGATAAAAATTTTAAGATGAGATGGGGTAAGAATGGTAATAATTATCCAGAACTATTAAGACGTAATGAAAAATACTTTATGAATGATAAAATTTGTTATGACTTTGCATTTAATATAATGAATTATTATCGTAAAAAACAACAGCTTATAAAACAAGAACCTTTAAATAAAATTATAGATTTATTTGTGAAAAAAAATTTAAAAGAGCAAGGTATAATTTCTAGTATTCCTATAAGAAGTATACCAATAAATGTTACGGGCAAAATTGTTATAGGTAGAGGTAGTCATGCAGTTGTATACGCTAACTCCGTTAATTCAAAAATTGTTATTAAAGATTTAAAAGTAATTAATAAAGAAGATGAAAAAGAAATAATAACAATTAAGTCTGTTATAAAAGGCATATCCATAATTGAAAAATTAGCAATAACAATTAATTTATTAGACCACAATATTATTGAAGAAAAGATTATTTTTAAATCTGATACTCATATTCAATACATTGCAATGAGAATGGATGGAGAATCTCAAACAGTCTCAAAAGAAGATTTTGCTATTACAAAAAGATTTGCTTTAGATGCAACAAAATCAGTATTATTTTTTAATAGTAAGTCATTGCAGTATGGTAATTTTAAGCCTTGTAATTTTTTATATAAAAAATTAGATAATAAAAATTATAAGTTTTATTTACAAGATTTTGGAGGATTATATCTAATAGAAAATAATAGTATAATTGGAACCAATAGTTTTCATAATGAAGCTTTTTCTTTAATTGTAAGAAATTTGCATATTGGAAAAAAAATAAAATATTCTTCTATAGCACAGTTAGTAAAGTTTGGAAATTTGTCAGGTTTAATATTTACCATTATAGGATTTCATCATGGTTGTAGGGAGCATTTAGATAGGGCTATACGTGATAAATACAGAGATTTAGAATTATTTGCCAAATTTCTTAGTAATATAAATATTATTAAAAACCCCGAGTCAATAGAAAGTGCAAATCTAAAAAAATTGTTACATGATGTATGTTATTCTCCCCATATTATTACAGAAGAAAAACTAAGTAAGATTGAAGAGATTTTAAACATTTGGTTAATTATGAACTTTTAAAAAAATCTAATTATAAAAAAAGCTACACAATAGTGTAGCTTAAATAAAAGGTTTTAAATTACATTATTATTGTAATTTAATTTCAACATCAACTCCAGCAGGTAGATCAAGCTTCATTAATGCATCAATTGTTCTATCAGATGGCTCAACAATCTCCATTATGCGTAAATGAGTTCTAATTTCCAACTGTTCACGTGAAGTTTTATTGACATGTGGAGACCGAAGAATATCAAAACGCTCTTTTCTAGTAGGTAAGGGAATAGGCCCCTTTACCATAGCACCTGTTCTTTTTGCAGTTTCGACAATTTCTTCTGCAGATTTGTCGATTAGAACGTGATCATATCCTTTTAGGCGGATACGGATATTCTGCTTTTGAGTTTGTTTAGGATTTTGCATGATTCCATAATTCCTTAAAAGTTATGCTAGAATTTTAGCAACAACGCCAGCGCCAACAGTTCTACCACCCTCACGAATAGCAAACCGTAAGCCATTTTCCATAGCGATTGGTGCAATTAATTCTACGTTAATATTAATATTATCACCAGGCATTACCATTTCAACCCCAGAAGGTAGAGCTACAGCTCCAGTTACATCTGTTGTTCTGAAATAGAACTGTGGACGATAATTAGAGAAGAAAGGTGTATGGCGTCCTCCTTCTTCTTTTGTTAATACATAAATTTCTGCTTCAAATTTAGTATGTGGAGTTATGCTACCTGGTTTTGCTAAAACTTGACCTCTTTCAACGTCTTCACGTTTGGTACCACGAAGCAATAAACCAACGTTATCACCCGCTTGACCTTGGTCTAATAATTTGCGGAACATTTCCACACCAGTTATAATAGTTTTTTGTGTTGCTTTTAAACCGATAATTTCAATTTCTTCACCAACTTTTATTATACCACGCTCAACTCTTCCTGTAACAACTGTTCCACGACCTGAAATTGAGAATACATCTTCAACAGGCATTAAGAATGGACCTTCAATAGCACGTTTTGGTTCAGGAATATACGTATCTAATGCTTCGGCTAATTTAAATATAGCTTCTTCACCTAGCGGACCTTTATCGCCTTCTAGTGCTTTTAATGCTGATCCGCGCACTATAGGTGTATTATCTCCGGGAAATTCATACTTGCTTAATAATTCACGAACTTCCATTTCTACTAATTCTAATAATTCTTCATCATCTACCATATCACATTTATTTAAGAATACTACAATATACGGTACTCCTACTTGACGGGCTAAAAGTATATGTTCACGAGTTTGTGGCATAGGACCATCTGAAGCTGCTACTACTAAAATAGCACCATCCATTTGTGCAGCACCTGTTATCATATTCTTTATATAATCAGCATGACCTGGACAATCTACATGGGCATAGTGACGATTTGCTGTTTCATATTCCACATGAGCAGTATTAATGGTAATACCACGTGCTTTTTCTTCTGGTGCGCTATCAATTTGATCATAGCTTTTTGCAGAACCACCATATTTTTTTGATAAAATTGTAGTGATTGCCGCTGTTAAAGTTGTTTTACCATGGTCAACGTGACCTATTGTGCCTACATTAACATGTGGCTTCTTACGTTCAAATTTCTCTTTTGACATTTTAAACTATCCTTAAAAACTATTTTTTACTATTTATTATACTATCTGCAACATGTTTAGGAGCTTCTGAATAATGTTTAAACTCCATTGAATATGTTGCTCGCCCTTGCGACATAGAACGTAGGGTTGTTGAATAACCAAACATTTCTGCAAGTGGAACTTCCGCTTTTACTTTCTTGATTCCAAACCCATCATCATCCATACCTTGAATAATTCCACGGCGAGAAGATAAATCACCCATAACATCCCCCATATAATCTTCAGGAGTTTCAACTTCAACTGACATCATAGGTTCTAATAGTATAGGATTTGCTTTACGCATTCCTTCTTTAAACCCCATAGAACCAGCTAGTTCAAATGCCAATTGTGATGAATCAACGTCATGGTATGAACCATCAAATAAAGTAACTTTAACATCAACTACAGGGTAACCGGCTATTACACCAGATTTCATAGCACCCTGAATTCCATAATTTACTGAAGGAATGAATTCACGGGGAACTGTTCCACCTTTAATTGAATCAATGAATTCATAACCGCCACCTTCAACTTGTGGGTCTAGTTTTAACCAAACATGTCCATATTGACCTTTACCACCAGATTGTTTTATGTATTTTCCTTCAAT
>CALMTA010000222.1 GCA_937872505.1 uncultured Neisseriaceae bacterium
TTAGGTAATAAATTACCTGCTGTCCTACCCAACCTTTGCCAATCAGATTGTTGTGCTGCTAAAAAGTATGGAAGTTCTTCTGAACCTACCGATGTAGGTATTGAATACTCGTATTGTCGTATGTCAACATCTGATGGTGTGGAAGTACCTACTCCTGGAGCCGAAGCTAATCTAGCATTGAACGGATCAACACTAGGTTGACTGGCTAATAGTTTTGCTTGATATGTTTCTTGAGCAAGGTCAAGATAGTTTTGTAAATCTCTTGTAATTTTTGCCATTACTGTTTTGTGTTATTTTTAATAGCGTAGTTATAAGTTCTTAAAAGTTCATTTAGTCTTTTGCTATTGTTACTGTTGTAATACTCAATACCTTGCTTCAAAATATTTAATGCTTTTTGCTTTGATTCGTCACTAACATAATCTCTAAAGATTGTTTGCACAGTTTCAGCTATACCTATATCTGTGTTAAACACAGCGTCTAAATCCTTTTTGTAAACATCAACGTCTGCACGACTAAAATCAGTAAATGTTTCTATTGCATCTCGTATTGGCTTAGTTGAACTGTAAAGAGTTTCAAAAGCAATTTGCCGTTTCAATGTTTCTTTATTGTTTGTATTTCTGATATCTGCCAAGCGTTGTTGTCCAGCAACAGGATCATAAGGAGCACTGCTTACATATTCTACAGTACTTCTAATTGCGTCCTTAGCAAACCCCCAATTGGGTTGACCTGTAAGGTCGTCAGGAGTTCTTGCTATTGTGTTTAATATCGCCTGCGTTTCAATTAAGAGATCTTGTCTTTGCTTCGGATTGAGGTTGTATTCTTTTTCTATTTTAATTACCTCAGCTTGTATAGAAGCTGCTGTTTTAGGATTTATATTTATACCGTCAAACAAATTACCTAATCCAATTTCTTTAACTGGTTGGTTAGCTTGACCTTTAGGCGCTGTCTTTGTATATGTACTGTTGTCGTTTAGTTTTATAGTTGTTGTCGGTGGTAAGTCTTTTAGCTGCTGATCTATTATTGAAGGTTTATTCTTAGGCTTCTTAACATCCGTAGCTGAAATGACTGAGGCCGTTACTTTTTCTACATAGTCTTTGGCCTCATTCTTATACACAGGATTAAAAGTTTTAGTACCTAACACTTCGTCTCTATAAAAAGACGCAGCTCCTGCAGGCCCCATATGGTGCGCTGCAACTATGAACTTACTATCAGTTACTTTTGCTTTTACTTCAGCAGGTAATCTATTGTAAGCTGGAATGTATTGCTCTTCTATTAACTTAGACATTACAAAGTCTTGAAATCCAGGATCAGCGAGGAACCTGTCATAGTCCTTACCTTTCTTATTGTTTGGACTACCACCGTATATGTTATAATTTTTACCGTCTTTTTCTCCGTAGTATTGTAAAGCTTTTTCTTTTACAAAATCATTTTGCATTGACGGTACAAGTTGGTATCTACCAGCTGCATAAGTAGGTGAAGATTGATAGTAAGGTGTTTTGTCATTAGAAGCTTTGTAGTTGTTACCGCTTTCAATGTGCCCAATTCCCCCATTGGGGTCATCAAATAAAGTACGCTTAATTATTTTCACTTTTTCTGCTGACGTTGGCACGTATTCATTTGTAGTACCAGTTGTTTCTGTTGTGTTGGTTGTAGACGTAGATGTGTTTGTTACACGTAGCACTCCAAATTCTTCAAACTCTCTTCTAAGATCGTCTGTTGATGGGAGGTCGTATCCGTTATATTCAACACCAGAACTAAAATCAGGTATCTCTAAGCCAGACCTTTGAGGTGCAGATGTCGTATTCTTATACTGCGCTAAAGACAGTATCTCAGCCAATTCAAATTCAGACGTAATACCACCACGACTTTGTGATGGGTTAGACTTACTTTGAATTGTGTAAGTCCCATTAACTTCCTTTGTTACATTTATGTCTGGAGCATACGCATAGTTCTTTGTTATCTTTTTAGTTGAGTCTCCAATTCGCATGTTAGTTGCAATCCATTTCGCATTGTCTGGAAACACCTGAGATACAAACGTGCCGACACTATCGCCGTGAGCATCAATAAACATCGGTGTTAGGAATGCGCCTTTTATATTTTCAGGAGATTCCCTATAAGTAATTTGAACACTGTCTGGTACAGGATCACCTTGTTTAACATTTTTAGGATCTATTGTAAACATTCTACCTATAACCATCAGTTCCCCTTTAGGGTCTATTGTAACATAATCAGGACGAATATAACTGTAAGTATTTCCTACAGCTTTTCCTTCTCCGTTTATAACTGAGAGTTTATTGTTTTCTACAGGCATAACACGCGCACCTTTATCTGTAGTAATTGTTAAACCGTTTTTACCTACATTTACAGATTGTTCGTAAGCTGTTTCAATCTTTGCACGGTTATCTCCTGCATCAACGTTTAATCCGTATCCTTTATAGTTAACACCTAGTCCCCCTGAATAATCTGTAAGCGCTTTGTTGGACGCTTGCATCCATTTTCCAAACATAGCATTAGATTTGGAGTACTCTTCTATCTTTGCGCTATCATAGTCCTTCATAGCCTGTATAGCTTTTTCTTTTGTGAGAAGTTTACTTGTAACTGCACCAGTACTTATTGCATGTAGTTCGTTATATGTAAACGTAGTAGCACCTAACGCGGCAGAACGTGGATTAACAGGATGTATACTTCTATACGCTACTTCTGTAGCTCTATCTTTTTCTATTTGGTCCTTGACTCCAAAGTGTTCTAGTAATGCGTCTTCATCAATAAACCAACCATCCTGATATTCAGCAGCTCTTGACGCATCACCTCTTGTTATTATTCCTCTCTTTACTAAGTCAGTTGCGTTTTGTCCGTTTGCTCCACCTATCAACCCTATAAAGTTTTGAGTTGCATCATAATCTATTTTATCACTTACTCTAGCAGTAGCAACATTATTTACAACTGTATTATAGTATGCGTGCATTTCTTGGTCCTCATTTATTGCAGCTGCTATTGTTGTTTGTTTGCCGTCTATGTTTATTGGCATCTTACCAATTCTTTCTTTAGCTTCTTCAGATGGTGCTTGTGCGTACATTTCTATTTGATGTGATACTGACATATTAGACCCCACACCTGTAGGAGTAAAGTTAATTGTTGCGTCAAGCTTTTTAGCTTGTTCAGATGCAGCTTCAAACGCAGCTTTTCTT
>CALMTA010000223.1 GCA_937872505.1 uncultured Neisseriaceae bacterium
TATCTCATCAGCTCTATCTATATTCAAATATCTAAATGGATTGAGTGCGTCTGTCCAATACACTACACGTTCCCCACAACTATCTATTACTTTAGAAACACCACGAACTAAGTAGTCTTGGTTTAATGTTAGGTTGCAGTTTAAATCTATTTTTGTGTACGTACATTTGTCTGGATTGAATATACCAATCTCACTTGTAATGTTATCTGTAAGGAATAATACGAACTCATTATCAACAAATATAGAACCTATAAGAGGATAAGGTAAATCAACACAAAGTATATTCGACAGTTCATTCTGTAATGCTTCTATATTCTCATCAGCTTTCAAAGCATTGAGAGCGAATGTGAATGTGCCATCGGGCTGGAACTCTGGTGATGTGTCTCTATTTAAACCTATTGAAGGTTGGTGCTGATTTATATCCTGCATTGTTTACCATTTTATTTACTTGAACTTGATAGTTCAAATTCTTACCGTATAAACTTGTGTTGGGTATTCTTTGATTTAACATCTCACTTATTGCTTTAGCTTCTTCCCAAGTAGGTGTGTTTAATTCTGCTACAGTTCTGGCTATTGCTGTGTTGGCAAGCTGTTCAGCATCTCTAAAGAACATTCTGTTACCTTGAGTTTTCTCTGCACTGTATTCCATCCAAGCAAACTTCATTTCAATGTAATAGAATATTGCGGTTATGAAGTTGATGTTATTGAGTATCATTGGGTAGCCGTCCTCATCAGTTACCTGTCCCAAGTAGAATAAAATAATCTGACCACTCTTTTCAGATGTAGTTATAATCTTATTTTGAATAGTGTACTTAACACCTTGATGAGCATGAATGTTTTCTGAATCGTTAAGGTGGAACTTAGTAGCTGCCTTATCATCTAACTTCATTGCTGTCAACTTGTTCGTTCTATAATTAGAGAATGTATTGTGTGTTTCTACAACTCTACTGTAGCCATGCCAAGGATAGTTTTTAATTAGCCAAGGTTCAGCATCAGTAATTATTGGTGCACCACAACAAGTCTTACAAATCTTCTCACTTTTAATCTCACAATCTGAATCAAGTATAGGTGTAATAATTTCACTTAGTTCAAATAAAGTATCGCTGCAAGAAGTACCTTCTCTATACAAAGCTAAGTCAACATACATAAAGTCTTTTGGAAGTTCCGCTCTGTAGTTGTTTATATCTAATACAGCTATATTAAACAAGTACTGCCTATAGGAGCCTATTGTTTCCATACAGTCTGATGCCCATTGTAGTATGCTATCTTCATTTAGTTCACCAACTCTACCTGAGCTTCTATTATAATCGGCTAATGCTGTTTTTATTGAGATGAATTCCATACGGTATAATCCCTGTGTTCTGATTTTAAAAGAGCAGACAAAGCCCTGTTGTTAGTTCTTGTTGCTTTGAAAAGATATGAGTACTTTGTCTGTAATATTGTGTAGGTATTTAACTTCGACCATACGAAAGCATATATCTTACCGTTTGTATGGTAGTTGTTAAAGTAAATCTTTTTATTGTATTGCTTACTAAGTTGCCAATCTATTGAGCTTTTACGTGTGGATTTCTGTGCCACTTTTAAAAAGCCTAACCTCATTGGCATCTTGTAAATCATACCGTTCATTAACTCTTGTACAACTTCAGCAAAGAAATCTCTGCATAAAGCTTTGTAAAGAGCTACGTAGTCTGCGTCAATTTTTTTAAACTTCTTCATAGAAGACTTCTTAATAAGATCAGCTGTTGTTACTTTCTTTTTTAGCTGCATTTAATTGTGCTTGAAGTTTAGTGTAATCTACTTCTGTTGCTGATGTGTCGTTGTATTTATCTTCCTGAGTGTAGCGCAACATAGTAAGTATCTCTTGTGCAGCTAACGTCATTGTCGCATCAAGTATATCTGGATCAGTATTAACGTCTTGAGTTAATGCGTAGAAACACGCAACATCATCATTTTCAGAAGCACATCCTGCTTTAGATACTTCTTCAGGGTTTTCAAAGATTGCTTCTACTGATATAAAGGTGAGGTCGGTGTTTGTTACGTATATAAAATCGTTCGCTACAAAATACTTTGGCTTACTTCTTAACGGTACAAGCCTATCATATATTGAATAATCAAAGAACTCTGTCGGTGATATCACCATACTACCATCAATAGATGTTATGTTGTACAATGTATTACCTACAGGTGAGGGCAAAGCATTCTTAGTTCTCTTTATCTTAGAACATGTAACTCTCATTGGAAGACATTCACATTCATGTTTCTCTACATCAATGAGTTCCATACATGATATTCTCTGCAGTGAGAATTTATTCTTTAACCTTTTCTTTTCTTGTTCTTGCTTTATAATACGTGCACGCTTTCTAAGAAAGACAGACATAATAAATCTGCCTGATATGCGCGCATCATCGGATGCAACTCCTTTATTTAAATAGGTCTTTATCTGAGATACGACTTCTCCGTATGTCATAATATTTTTATTTACAAAGTTAAACTATTAAGTGATATAGTGTAGATACTTCCTTAAACTAAAAAAGGAGGAGTTATACTCCTCCCTTTAGTCACACTAAACAACCCTATTGACTATCCCAAAAGAGATTTTATTATACACATTTCATTTATCAGGAGTTGAAACAACTCCTGTTGACCTAATGTGACTACATTAGGTGGGGCTTGACATACTAAAGTAAGACCTGAAAAACTACCATTAGGTGTTGATGGCCCTATATAATATGAACCTACATAAGTCATTCCGTTAATCATTACAGTAATTACAACCGTAACTCCTGTTAAGTTTATGTAAGATGTAGGTACAAGAAACAAAGAAGGTGTTGGTAATGTGGTAATACCTTCTTGAGAAGCTACTACACTACCATTACTATATACCTTAATAGACGCTAAGAAAGGAACTCCAAAGTCTGTTGGTAGTACACCAATCACTGAGTTCTCTGGACCCTTTGCAAAGGATAGAGTATAAGTTAAATTACCGCCACAATTATTATTGATACACTTTAAATCAACTGATACTGAACCTTCTACTTCTTCGTCAGGATTACAGTACAGTTCATTCAGCATTACATCAATGCTGGCTAACTGCTCGGTTAAGTTATCGCCCTGAACACACAGGAGAGGATCTCCTGCATGTTCAACGCAATTACTATATATGGGTTCTAAACATTCGTTATTACAACAAGCCATTGTTTATAATTTATAGTGTCGGGCAGTAAAAGAATAAGTCGAAAAAGAGATCTTCAATAGTTTCTGCAATAAGTAAAGGTGCTAAATTTGTAGCACTTGGACAAGAATTCGCAGTTCCATTACTATGTGTGAAACGCATAGATGTAAACGGAGTTACAAGCATTGGTAATTGCAAATTGCCAACTCCATCAGTAGTGTCACAAATAGATATTGTTTCATTTGTGTCCAAATTAGTAAGCGTATAATAACCGTCAATTCTAGTTTCTATGTATTGATCCTCTTCACAAGCTTCAATAAAGTATGTTACATAGGTTTTGTCTAAGTTACCTACCCCTGCAAATCCCATAAAGGCAAATCCTGGTACACTTATGTCTGTAGAAATATTTGTATTTATATGTCTACCTGTTCTAGACCATACATCTCCAAGACTATCTCTTGCTTCTATTACATATAAATAACCTGTGGAAGCAGCTAAAACCCCATTTAAATTAAAAGTGTTTAAAACATTTGGAGCAGTAAACAAAGGAATCCAACCTGAATTGTAAACCTCCACAAGGAGCGAACTATACACAATAAGCCTCGCTTCACTTAGAACATCTATTTTATTTACTAATTGACCTGTGCCAGAGAATACTGGGGGTAGTTGCATTGTTAATGGTGTTACTTCGCCAATTTCATTTCTTTCCGTAAGACTTAATATTCTGTTAGC
>CALMTA010000224.1 GCA_937872505.1 uncultured Neisseriaceae bacterium
ACAAAGTTGCAAAATTAGGGCTTGATAAAAAATGGATGCAATAATAAAATGTGCGTGTTTAATTGCTCTAAATAAATCAAAAGGGGCAATATTATTAGTACGAACACATGATTATAAAAATTTTTACTTACCAGGTGGTAAAATAGAAGCAAATGAAACAGCACAACAAGCCCTGATTAGAGAGCTAAAGGAAGAATTATTGATTGATGTTTTACCTGAAACAATAACATATCTTACAACATTCAAAGGGCCTGCATATATGCAAGAAAATATTGATGTTGAATTAAATTGTTATACTGCGAATTGGAACGGTCTAATAACCCCACAAAAAGAAGTTAAAGAAGCCAAATTTATAAATTTAAATGAACATAATTTAATGGCACCTACATTAGTAAAATTTATAAAACAATGGTTATTTGAATATTTAAAAAATCCTAAATGTGGTTATAACCCCTAACAAATAATTTTATAGCATATTGGGGTTGTAACTGCAAAGCCGATTAATTTCCCGTGTCGCACTTTTATTGAAGTTCATAGTAAATATTCTCAAAAATTAAAGAGTTTCATTAACATAAATTGATTTACTGAATTACTTAACCTCTCATCTCTTGACTTTTTGTTAGTTTTAGAGTTTTAAATTCTATAGTAAAGAATACGACCGTTTTATTTACTTTTTTGACTAAAAAATATGGGGCGGGAAATTAATCGGGTTTGCGGTTACAACCCCTGATAGTAAATTGCTTTATATTTATTTAGGGAAAAACTAAATAATTTTTACCTATTCCATCTATATGAAAGGTGTCTAAAGGTGAATAAAAACCACATATGTCCAATGCATCATTTAATGGAGCTCCATCAAAAGCTCTATGCCAAAAACATTTGGAGGTATTTTCAGAAGGTATAATTTCTAATGGATTGTAACCGCCAATGAATTTTTGGACTTTAGCTATATTAATCAATGAATCTTTTAACGGGTGATCATTTCGTATGCATGCTGAATTATCACCACCATGCACACAGCATGAATTAAGCAAAAGAGCAACACCGGATAATTTATCCTTTAGATGTTTATCCACTAACGTGTAATCTAGTAAACCATCAGCCAACATAATGCTATCAGGTAATCCATGTCCGATACTGAAAAATCCTTTTAAGTTTTTACATGATAAATAATCAAGATATGCATTTACTGTTGCTTTTTTATCTAGAAGTTCTATTGTTTTAAAGTTATGATTTAAAGCTAATTTGTAAACATCATCAATAACGGGTTTAACACTTGAATTATAGAGATAATTATCATTATATGCTTCTGAAGCTATTACAAAATCTACTTTTTCATCTGGGCATTGCGGAACATATTCATTATATTTGGCAGAAATTGTTTTTAAATCTTGTTTTGTAAAAATATAATTCTCTATGATTTCATCAATTTTATTATTTTTTATAAATATTTTATTAACGGAAAAAGAATAGTTCTTATTTGAAGCGAGAAGTATAAAATAATAATCTATAATTGTAGAATTATTTTTATCATAAATTGGTATGATTTTTATATTTGCAATGTCTTGTAACTTATGTCTTTGTTCAAGACTTTGGAAAATTATTTGAGGTATGTTCTTAAAATTTATATTATGATTTAAATTTTTATCAAAAAAACTAATATTTATATTATTCGCATAAGTATAAATATTAATAAAAATCATCAATACAGTAAATAATAATTTCATGATTTTAAAGTCTTTCGTTAAATAACATAGTTATATAAAGTATATATTATTTATTACATGTTTTAATACAAATATTATATTTGTTTAATTCTTGGGGAGCAAATTTATCCAAATTGTTTAAATTTGCGAACTTACCTTCTACAAAAATTTTGCCAATTTCCGCATTGCATTTTGTCCATTCAATATCTAATTCAGGAAACCTATTAGCACAATCTTTTTTTCCATTTATAAATCGTTTTTTGAGATCCTGATGAGTAGTAATGTATTTATTTATACCTTGATCAGTTTTAATCCAGTATGTTATATTTTTTTTACATTCCTGTTCACATTGCTGTTTTGATATATTATTGTTTCTTTGTTTATTACCAGCATCACATGCAACTAAAAATATTACTGCTATAGTATAACTTAACATGTTTTTTAATATTTTAGCATTTACCATGAAAAAACCTTTATTATTATTTTTTATTTCAATTGCACTATCATCACAGTTGCAGTATTTATTGGTAATTATACCACAATTTTTATATTTGGTTGGTACAATACTCATTGAATTCATTCAAAAATTGATTATTTAACACCTAATGAATTTGAAAAATTATATTTAAATTTACCAGTTGATAAAATTAAAACAATAAATAAAAATATTAAAATGGAGGTGCAAATGGCGCAGTTATAATTTAAATTAATATATACTCATATCTTATTATTGATAGTAAAAGCTGTATCAATAATAAAAATGGTTCTATTTAAAATTTTAAAAAGGAAAACAGAAAATGAGTTCAAATACTTTAAATGATTATAAAATTGTTAAATCAAAAAAACTGCTTATAGCTATGTTATCTACGACTAGCCATGTTTATTTTAAAAAGCATTGAAGAGAAACAAATTAAAAACATTGATAAAAAAATAGATTTTGTTAATAAATAATTCAACAAGGCATAAATTATTCAGATCATGAAAAAACTTCCTATGGAATATATAGATTTAAAAATTGTAAGAATTTTAAAAATAATTCTAATGTTAAATCGCTCTCAAATTATGTACCACTTGGCGGATGGTGTGTTCCTGTACCAAATCACGAGTGTTAAATTTTAATATTGCATTTTTAATATATCGCAAAGTTGGTTTATCAGTTTTGCGATATACTTGGGGTTCTTTTAAATGATGCTTTATAAAGTATTAAAAGAAAATCCATTTCTTTTTCTTTTTAGTAATTTTATCCTCAATAAATCTTGTTTGCATAGCTTTATATTCGTCAATCTGCTTTTGAAGCCATATCTCTCATTCTTTTGCTTCTTTTTCTCTAATTTGAGCTTCTGCTAGTTGTTTTTCTAATAAATCAATTAACTTAGTAGTGAATTAAGTTTTAGAGATTTTAAACTACTTATTACCGTTAACCTAGCAATGGAAACCTCCTTAAATTTGCTAATTTTAACAACATATTTTCTGTATCCTCCCACCCTATGCATGGATCAGTAATTGATAAGCCTTCTTTATTTATATTATGTGTAATTTCTTGATTACCTCCTAATAAAAAACTTTCAATCATAAAACCTTTAACCAGCTCTTTACAAGATGAATTAGTTTGTAGTTCATCTAATA
The DNA here is from genome assembly GCA_937872505.1 of uncultured Neisseriaceae bacterium. Lineage (GTDB taxonomy): Bacteria > Pseudomonadota > Gammaproteobacteria > Burkholderiales > UBA11063 > Aquella. The sequence continues at coordinate 3,333 of CALMTA010000224.1, forward strand.
TATTAAAAATTATATCTGGCTGTTTTCTAAAGTCTTTTTTTCCATTAAGTATACAATTATCATGACTAACATCTATAATAACCGATTGATTCCTTATAAAATGTAAATCCATATAAGATTTTATTGTCGTTAAGTCTTCTATATTATAATTGGGAGATCCATTAATTCCTCGCAATACCAAGTGTGCATATTGATTGCCAGACGTTTCAATTTCATAACCATCAATCGCAAAAATATGAGGCTGTTGAGCAGAAACAATACTATTTACAGCAATTTTTAACACACCATGGGTAGGATTTTTCATTCCAACAGCACATTCTACACTTGAAGCAAAAATTCTATGTTCTTGATCTTCACTACTTCTAGCACCTATTGCTACCCAAGATAATAATTCTAAAAAACCCTGCATATTATGGGTAAACAATGCCTCATTTGCAATAGGTAAATCCATCTCAATAATATCAACCATCATTTTACGTGAATATAACATGCCAGCTTCTATATCTGGAAAAATCAATGGATCTGGTTGGTTTAGCGCCCCACCCTTTAACAGTTCGCGGTTTTTGAACATATACTCTCATCACTAGTTTTAAAACATCTTTAACTTTATCATTTATTTTTTTTAATCTGCGGGCATACTCTAAAACAGCTTCTGATGGCCAGGCTGAGCATGGACCAATAATTATTAATAATCTTTTATCTTTGTTATCCAATATATTTTTGATTTCTTGCCGATGTTTTAAAATATTTTTATATCCTGATATTGACAAAGGAACTTTCGCTCGTAACTCTTCAGGGGTTAATAATTTTTTTAGAATTCTATATGTCATTATTGAACCTTTTTATACGTAATATTTTTTTAAAATCATATTTGCATGTTTTTAAAATATTTGAACCACGACTAACATTAAAAATACTCACATTTAATTTATGTGCTATTTCTCGTTGAGTATTTTTATTTTCTATTAATTCTTTAATAATTAGAAAACGTTTACCTATTTCTTCCCTCTCAGACACTGTTAAAAGCACTTCAAAAAAAACTTCTAATTGTTTTTTATCTTTAAACTCTAAACATTGTTCTAGAACATTGCGCCAACCATTATCTTTAATAGTTTTCATAATACATAACCTCTCTAAAACATTTTATTATGACGTAATGATGCACAATTACATAAGTAATTGTCAATAAGTCAATATTTTTTACAATAATTTAACTAGCAAAAGTATCATATTATTATAATTTTAATAGCTATCATATTTTATGATAGAATTGCCACTTATTTTACTTTCATTAAGGAGTGATTAATAATGTTACTTGGAGTTCCAAAAGAAATAAAAGTTCATGAATATCGTGTAGGTATGACACCTTCTGGGGTGCATGAATTAGTGCGTAATGGACATAAAGTACTTATTGAACATAATGCAGGAGAAGCTGTTGGCTTTAGTGATCAAGCCTACATCAATGTAGGTGCTGAAATTATAAATACTGCTTCAGAAATTTTCTCTAGGGCAGATATGATTATAAAAGTAAAAGAACCACAGCTTAGCGAATGTAAAATGCTTCGATCTGGCCAAATCTTGTTTACTTATTTACATCTAGCACCCGATCCTCTACAAGCAAAAGGATTGCTTGAATCAGATTGTATTGCAATAGCTTATGAAACTGTAACAGATAATAATGGTGGTCTACCTTTACTTTCGCCTATGTCTGAAGTTGCTGGAAGATTATCTATTCAAGCAGGAGCACTTGCTTTAGAAAAACATAAAGGTGGCAGTGGCGTTTTACTAGGAGGTGTGCCAGGAGTGAAACCTGCCAATGTAATAGTAATTGGTGGAGGTGTAGTTGGTATAAACGCTGCAAGAATGGCTGCTGGATTGAATGCTGATATTACTGTTTTAGACAGAAGCTCTAAAGTTTTACAAAGAATTGATAATTATTTTAATGGTAGAATAAAAACCTTATATAGTAATTATATGAATTTGGAGGAATCAGTTAGAGACGCTGACTTAGTTATCGGTGCAGTATTAATTCCAGGAGCTTCAGCTCCCAAACTTGTAACTCACAAAATGTTACAAACCATGAAAAAAGGAAGTGTTTTAGTAGATGTAGCAATTGATCAAGGTGGTTGTTTTGAAACTTCAATGGCAACAACACATGAAGCTCCCACATATGTAGTTGATGGAATTGTTCATTATTGTGTAGCTAATATGCCAGGAGCTGTCGCTAAAACTTCTACATTAGCTCTTACAAATGCAACACTACCATTTATTGTTGAAATAGCCAATAAAGGGTGGGTTGAAGCTATAAAAACTAATCCACATTTACAATCAGGGCTTAATATTTGTAAAGGAAATGTAACTTATTTTGCCGTAGCACGCGATTTAGGTTATAAATATATTAGTCCCTCTGAATTAACTACTGCTATTAATTAGTAAAAGTAGATATTTTAAAAGGCTGGTTTGGTTTAGTTAATTCTTTATTAACTAAACCTTTATATAAAGCTATAATCAATAATACTGGATCATACATATAATCCCATAAATTCACTGATGATTGAAACTTAAAATAAAAAGCTATTAAAGCAATAAGCCAAATGAGGGCAAAAATTTTATTAATATACCATATAACCAATTCTAGAAATATTAAAAATAATAAGGTATATTGTGGATAATAGCCTAATTTATATAGATCAAAATTAATAATTAATCCAAATCTAGATATGTAAAAAATAATTCCGATAATAAATACAATCCAAGAAACACTTCTATTCATAACATTAAAATTAATTTCCCACCCTGAAGATATAAAAAAGTCTTGAAATATTAAAAGTAATAAAATAAATAAAGTAGTGATACTTAAATCCCCTACTACACTATGCATTAAAATTAATAAATTATATCCGTGATATAATGGAACATATACTGAAAATAAAACAGTTGCAATTATAATTATTGCTCTTAAAAACCATCTACATAAATGTACAGAAGGCATCTCAAGTACTACCCATATACATAATAAAACCATACTAATATTAACTATTATATTATTTATACTTTGTGTAAGTGTATTTATCATAATAATTTTTACCTTTAGATTTTCTCATCAATTAGCCATTCTTTATTAAATCTTAAATGTTTAATAAATTTATAATTCCAGATGTATAACACATTAATATTTTTATCTTTAATTTGAATATAAGGATTTGTAAATGTATCCCCCCTTTTATCTTCTAAAACTTTTATATTGTGCCAATGAATACCATCTACAGATTTTGCAATCCCTAATTTACTCTTATCATTATTGCTGTTATATACTATGAATTGTAAATTACTTTCTAACTGAATCATCGCTATTGGAGAATTGAAAAATGTGGAAAAATCCATACTACTTGGTACTGAATACTCTTCAATAAATTTATTATTTTGATTAAAATGTAATAACTGAGATTTTACATAATTATTAGGAATATATTTAAAGAGAAATATATTATTAATAGGTAAATAAAATCCATCTTCTAAATTAATAATATTTGAGTAAGCAAACTGATTTTTACTAAAAAATAAACTTGGCAATGATTTCCCTGCTAAAAACCAACTTTTTCCATTGTCATTTGATATAAGGTGACTTATATTATTTCCTGCTAAATCAATAATATTATTTGATATTATAAATAAGTGTATTACCCCCTTATTATCTTGATAAACAATATGATTTTGCAGATCTTTAATATATTTTTGATTAAAAGTAGATAATTTATTTATTGAAAGTATTAACTCTGGAGTTCCCCATTTATTATCTTCAAATTTTGACTGTAAAAATTCTATATTATTTATTTCTTTTAAATTATTATGTTCTTTCTTATTATCTGGAATACCCCAGAAAGCTAATAGACTGTCTTTATTCATAATAATCATAGAATACCCGGATTTAGGATAAATATTGGAAGGTAGAGCAATAATTCTAGAATCTATAAACGGATCAATAACTTCAGTTGGAGCATGTTTATCAATAACTGGAAAAACTTGAGATAAGGGTTTTGATTTAGTATGGGATTTAAAAGTTAACCAAGCAATAATAACTAATATTATAATAAATAATATCATAAAAATATTTTTTATTTTATTTTGTTCTTTATTATACATAATTATTTCCTAAACTTAATTAATCTAGTAACCATATTTTTCAGTTATTCTAGAGTATGATTTTAGGTATATTTATTTTTTAAGTACTGTATTATATAATAAATAAAATAATTAAATACATATTTCTATTTAATAATTACTTCCTCAATTTATATATTTCCTCTATTAATTTAATAACATTAAATGTCTGGTTTAAAGTAAATAATTTTGGTTTTATAGATATTTGTTTATACAGCTCTGGATGATGAGGGCATGAACCTTGATTAACAAAATCTTTAATTTCTTTGGCCATCACTGACTCTTCAATTAAATTGAATTGATTTTTTATATCATTACTTAAAAAATCAGCTGTTGATATTTCATCTAAAGATTTACCGCCTAATTTTATAAAGCCATATTCTCCCATTATAGATAAACTACATTCTAAATTTTTTGGTTCAGATGAGATTGTTATTTCAACTGAACCGCCAAAATGTTTAAAATTAAGTAAACCATAAATAGTA
>CALMTA010000225.1 GCA_937872505.1 uncultured Neisseriaceae bacterium
ACAAATTTCAACTGGTGATATGCTGCGTAATGCGATTAAGAATCAAACAGTGTTAGGGTTAGAAGCTAAAAAAGTTATGGATAGTGGAGCTCTAGTTTCTGATGATATTGTAATTGGTTTAGTTAAAGAACGATTAAAAGATGATGATTGTAAAAATGGTTATTTATTTGATGGCTTTCCAAGAACTATTAATCAGGCAAATAGTTTAAAAGAAGCAGGGATTATTATTAATTATGTTATAGAGATATTTGTATCAGAAGAAGAAATAGTTAAAAGATTATCTGGTAGACGTATTCATTTAGCATCAGGTAGAACTTATCATATTATTTATAATCCGCCCAAAAAAGATAATATTGATGATATTACGGGGGATAAATTGATTCAAAGAGATGATGATAAAGAAGAAACTATTTGGCATAGATTAAAAGTATATAAAGAGCAAACCGCACCCCTAATTGATTATTATTCAAAAGAAAAAAATATAGATTATTTTAAAGTAGATGGTAATCAAGATGTATTAGATGTAACGAAGCAAATATTTGCCCATATTGATAAAAATTAATACTATTTTACAATACGAATTCATGTTCGTAATTTTTATCGATAAATTTTCTACTAGCAATTAAGTTAAAATACTTATCAAAACTTGAGAGAACGTATTTGCCAATTAGATTTATAAAATCGCTATAATCATTGGAATTAATAGCATTAGTTAAATTATTTTGATAGAATTCTTTGTTTTCAACATCAATGATTGTAAGAGGGTACCCGTTTTTTATTATCTCAAAATTCATTATTAATCTAGAAAGTTTACCATTGTTATTAATAAATGGATGAATTTTTAAAAATTCACAACAAGCTCTTGCAGAAAATTCAACTGGGTGATAATGATTTTTGTTAATATTATACCACGTAAAAAAATTATTTATTTCATTAAAAGTTATATTTCTATATTTTCCCGAATTTTCCAAATTATTTTTGTTAGAGAGTATCTCATGAATTTTTTTCATGCATATTTCATCAAAATCAACATCTTCGTGAGTAAGTTTAAGAATATAATTAAAAGCTTCTTCATGGTTCATAACGTCTAAATGTTCATTTAAACTTTTACCTTCAATAGTGTATCCTTCTAATACAGATTTAGTTTCAGTAAAAGTCAAAGAGTTACCCTCAAGAGCATTAGAGTTATAAATGAAGAGTAATTTTAAATCATCAGCAAACTCATGTATTACTTCATTGCTAAGTGGTTTTAAGGCATCTAGCTCATGCTTTTTTTTGGATAGTTTATCTAATATTTCCATAATTGATTACCTCCAAAATGCTATTTTATAAATTTGCTATGTCGCTTATAGGTGCATTATATCAAATTAAAATAATAAATTGCAATAATTTTCTGAATAAAATTATACTTATTAATCTAAATAGATTTAAGAAATTCAATTAAGGTAAAATATTGTCATGAATATTTAAATAAGGGAAGAGATAGTGAATATATTAATTACAGGAGTAACATCAGGAATAGGTTTAGCATTAGCAAAAGAATTAGCTAGCTATGGACATAGTATAATTGGATGCAGTAGAGATATATCTCAGTTAAGTATTTTAGATTTGCCTTATTCACAAAATCATTTATTAAGTCAAATAGATGTAAGTGATGATAAAATGGTTAAGCAATGGGCAAATGAAGTATACCAAAAATATAGTAAGATAGATATAGTTATTAATAATGCAGGAGTTAAAAGTCAATTGTGTCCTACCTGGGAAATGTCTACTGATGATTTTGAGCAAACTATAAAAACTAATGTGCTGGGAATAGCAAGTATTATTCGATATTTTGTGCCAGAAATGGTTAAAAATAAGGAAGGTATAATTATTAATATGACTTCAGCATGGGGTAAATATGCTGATGCGTATGTTAGCTCCTATTGTGCATCAAAATTTGCCGTTGAGGGGTTGACTCAATCATTGGCTAAAGAATTACCTAAAGGCATGACAGCACTAGCGCTAGATCCCTCAGTTGTTAGAACAAAATTATTGGAATCATGCAAAAAGCTCTTGTTGCCTGAAGAATATGAAATAAGTGTGACTCCAGCTGAATGGGCTAGATTCGCAGTTCCAAAAATATTAGAAATAGATTCTTCACTTAATGGGAAATCTATAACATTTCATCCTCTTGCTGTACTATAGGGTTAAAGCAAATAAAGGTAACCGAAACCTGATTTAATTTATATATCAAAAACATGGACTCTTTTTATAAATGCACTATAAAATGATAGAGTTTATTATATTGTTTTTTGTGACTTTACTATAATAAAAACAAAAATTATTATTATTTACCTATACAAAATATTGAGTTGTTCTTAAATGCATTGGTTTTATTGGTTTACTTTATATTATCAAAGTTTATTAGGTGTAAAATCAGGTGTAATTATTAAAATGGTACTAATTGTATTTACCTTTTAAACCATCGGCATAACTGTATCACAATATTCTATAACTAATGCTTTTATCTTTATTAGATTTAACAATTACTATGGTTGGACAATTTCGAGTTTCAATATAACTGGAACAAAATCCAAATTTTGGATTTTCAACTAATACAACTAAAATATTACCACAACGAGGGCAATGTTTATTAACGTTTTTAATGGTAATAGTTTTATTCTTTATCATTGAATTTATCATAGAAAAATATGGTCTTTTATGACTGGTAATATACCCAATTATAAAGTGATCCCAAATTTTAATTATAATATTTTTAATTTTAAGAAAGGCATTAGTCATCCTATTCCTTTATGAAGATTTAGTTAAACCTACTATAATTTTCAAACTATTTTTTGATACTGAAACAAAATAATGTCAAATTTATTAAAGTTAGATAGGTAATAATAACGCTAAATACTGCAATTGCAAATTTTTTCAATCATGTTCCTTAATTAGGGTTTATTTATGGCTTTTTTATGGCGTTTTACTCATAGCTTTTGGAGCAAATAGAATAAGTTAATATGGAATTAATTTAATGGTAACATACAAATTTATGGTTATAATTATGGTTCTGAATTAGTTGCTAATAAATTATTTAGCAAAGTTGCATTGAGTTAATTAAAAAAATATTTTAATAAAATTTATTTGAAAAGTTTAAAAGTTATGATTAAATTTGTACTAAGAGTTATTTTTTTTATAATTATTTCAATCAATGATACAACTGCATTATCTGAATTAGCACATTGGCAACCATTAAGTAATGTTGGACTTCCAATAAAATATATAAGTGAAATTAAGTTAGCAATTGCTCCAGATGGAACTCCATATATTGCTTTCTTAGATTCTTATAATCAAGCTACTGTTATGAAGTTTACTAATGATTCATGGCATATTGTTGGTATTGCTGGATTTTCTTCAAAATATACGAGAGATATTAACTTATCATTTGCACCAGATGGAACACCTTATGTTGCCTATGAGGATTGTTCTGTAGGTTATTACAAAGCTACAGTTATGAAATTTAATGGAATTAATTGGCAACCAGTAGGAAATCTTGGATTTTCAAAGAGTCAAGCAAAAGGTATAAGTTTAGCAATTGCACCAGATGGAACACCCTATGTTATTTATGCAGATAGGGATATTTACATTAATGTCATGAAATTTAAATAATATATATTCTGGTTAACTAAATATTTGGTTAATAAACCCTAATTCCATCAGAAATCATTTTACGCTTCTGAAATTTGGTTATTTCTTGCAGATTAATGCTAATACTATTGTTATTACTTGTAACCAATTCATTTATTCGCGTTAAATCTTTTATTCTTTCTTTAAGTATCTCAAAATTAGGGTTTAATATTTCTAGTGCAGAAATAGCATAGATAAAAGTATCTAATACTTCATCACACTTATATATTTTTTATCCTAGTCATTTTTTAATAATTTTCTCAAATTTTAAACTCCCATATTTTAATTATAATATTCTTAATTTTATGAAAAATATTATTTATTTGATTTTCATATTTTTGATTGACTCTATATATAATACCTGATAGAATAAGTTCCGCTATAATAAACTGTAAGTACGAAAGATTGTAATATAATTATGAATGCTATTGATAATAATGAATATATTGTATTCGTGGATGAAAGTGGTAGTACAAACCTCAAAGATAAAGGTAGTAAATTTTTTGTTTTAGCGTTTTGTATATTTAAAAAGCATTCTTATATAAATAATCTAAATATAGCTTTTTTAAATTTTAAATTTGAAAAATTTGGTCATGATAATGCTATTCTTCATTATAGACATGGTGCAATTGTCAATGATAAGAAAGATTTATTTAATCAAAATACTAAGGATCAACTAAGAAATAATATTTTT
>CALMTA010000226.1 GCA_937872505.1 uncultured Neisseriaceae bacterium
TTGATTTTTGGTTCCTCTATTGCTTCAAGATTTTCATCATCATCTAGCAATAACGAAAAACCACCCTGAATAGAATCAATTTCACCAATTATACGTTCACCATTTATAAATTTCTCAAAATTTTCAGTATCTAAAAATTGAATAATCTTATCATTTAATATTAGTGTTATGAAACCTTCAAATTTATCTCCATCTTCTGAAATATTTTTTAAATTAGTTATTTTATACTTTTTACCTTTTGTATCTACAATATTTTTACCAATTAGATAATCTCCGTATTCTTTTATAAATTCGTCAGTATCATTAAATGTTTTTTCTATTTCTGACTCATCACTTTCTGTATTTATATTAAAAACAACATTTAACCCATTAGCTTCTTTATTATCAACTAAAAATTCAATTTCATTTAACCTGAATAAATATGGGTCTTTTTGACCTTCGTTTTCAACAAAAACTTTTACTGTTAGATTTTCTTCATCTACATAATTAGGTTCATTAATTAAATTTAATTCTTTTATTTTAGTCTTGTATATTTCACCAGTTTTATCATCATCAACAGTAATGCTTAAATCTTTTAAATTTTCAAGATTCCTAAGTATGATAAGCAATTTATCCGCACTTATATTCGGTAAATTGAACTTATTTAAAAAACTATCATATTCAGATTCTAGAACTGATTGGTCATAAAATGAACCATCATGTACTACATTATTATTCCAATCATTATTAAATTCCTCAAGCCATATAATTTTTTCACTCGCCGACATTTCTTTTTCCATATTTATTTATTTTTTTTAAATTAAACTTTTGATTGCGTCTTTCACGCCATTAAATATAAAAAAGCCCCAAAAACTTAACTTCGGGGCTTTTACAATTAACTATTTTATACCTCTATAAATTATAGAGTAATATCAGCGAATGCACCAGGATTGAAACCTTTGCGACCGCCACCACCACCACCAGCGTTTAATGTATCTAAACAGAAACTAATTAAGTCTTTAACCGAATTACTGTAGTCTCCTTTTTGCAAAGATGGAACTGCAGCTCTTGCTTTACTTAATAAATCTTTATAAATCTCACTTGATGAATCCATCATATCTATTTTTCCACCAGGCTTAACAATTGAATTAACTCGTCCTGCTAATTTTTTAGATTCTTTTTTATCACCAACTTTAAGATTTGTTAAACTAACAGCCCCACGAATAACACGGATTATATTACCTTTTTCTGTGCCTTTTAAATCAGCCGTTGAGCGTTTTTTACTAGATGAGTTGTACTTTTGATTTGCTGGAGCAGTTACCGCTTCCTTTTTTGCTTCTTTTTTTGCCATTTTTTTTTAATTTTAATTGTTATTAATTTACTTTTTTGCCTAAATGTTTAAAGATTTATTTATACATTTAAACTTATAGGTAAATTTACAAAATATTTTTAATATAAATGCAGTTTTTAAGTAAAAAAGTTATTAACAATTAATTGTTAGTAATTAAATAATTTTAATCTAAATTAGACTTATCTATTTCGTCTTCAGCTAATTCATAGTTTAATGTCACCTCTAGATTTTCATCTATTATTTTAACATCAATATTCACACCCCTAGACTTATCTTCAAATTTATAAAAACAATCTACAATCTTTTTAAAGTTTTTTAACTGAATCAATTTTTTTTCATCTACTAATTCAATTAATATAGCTTTATTATTTTTTTCATTCAACAAAAATCTAAAATTTTCAAAAATATACTCTTTGTAACCTATTGATATATATGATTTTTTACCAGATTCATATGACTCATTGACTATGTCCGAGGGACTGGTATGTGGCAACCTGTCATCCTCGGATTCGTCAACATCGGAACCCGGTTCCGAAAGTTCGATTAATTTACTATTTATCGACTCTGTGTCATCGTCACTTAATTCTATGTCATTAAACATAAACCAAGGATTTTCTATTTTAAAAATTTCTATTTTACCGAGCTCACTAGATTCAAATGAAATGTTTATTTCTTTTTCACCTATTTTTAATTTATTATCAACTAAATACTGAAGTATTGACCAACCTTTTATATTTAAAAAATTACCCGCATTAGAAAAATATACACTTGAAATCTTAGCAAATAATTGATTAATTTTAATAGTTGTTTTTCTTTCATTAATATTTAAAGATATTGAATCTAGTTCAATGTCTGGTTTAAAACTTTCAACTTTGAAAGTATAAATTTGTTGTTTTAGCCACATTTTACTTTTATTTTTATTTTTTATTTAAACTTATTATTACCCGGCTCTAATGTTAATTGAGAAACATTAGAAGTGCCTGAATCACTTTTTTTTACTTCTACTACACTTTTTGCAACTATTGCAAAATAAATTAATGGAACAACTACAAATACAAATACTAATAGCAGAACCCAAAACATCCATGTCTTCATATATTTACTTTTTTAATTATTAAAAACCAACAGTACCCAAACCTATATTTTGAATAACAATTGATGTATCTTTTGCTTTTTCTATTTCATCTGTTGTAAAACCTGCGGATTTCAAATCAGACTCTGTGCAAGTTTTACCATTTTGACCACATTTCAAGCTATTAATCTTTGAAGACAATGGTCTTGATTTTTTCCAAAGCATATAAAGTAGAGCTATTGCAACTACAATAATTATAACCCATATAAAAACTTTCATATATTATAAATTAAGATAAATCTGTTAATAAACCATATGTAAACTCAGCCGTTTTTGAATCTGGTGTTACGAAAGTGTCACTGATTGCCCCACCTACTGCTTTACTAACAACACTACCTGTTGTTTTAACAATACTAGCAAAATCACTAAACCAAATCGGTGTATCGGGTCCAATAGTTGTTCCGTTTATGAAAAAATATGAATCTTGAGTATTAACACTTCCTTGTGTTGTAAAAATAGAATCACCACTCATACTAACAACTATTTGTCCCGCAACATTTATTAAACCTGATGAATAGAATCTTGAACCTTGGTTTAATGCAATGTTACCAGCTAAAATCCAATCAAAAGCAAAAACTGTACCTGAAAAGAATGAATCTTCTAATATACCAAACCTATTAATAAATATAAATAGATTTTCATTACTATCGTGTCTTTGAATTTTACCGCCACCGTTAGTAAATTGAACACTGCTACCCGTTGCGCTTGATGCATCTATATCATATCCACCTAGAAATAGAATATTTGAATTGTAGCACTGATTTATACCACCACCACCAAAAACAGCACTAGGCTTAAAATTTACTTTAAAATTAAAAATAACAGAATTTGGAGAACCAGCACCTATAAAACAAACAGCGGCTTTATCTGGTATTGATACATCAACACCACTATATGAGCCCGGAAGAACTATTATATTAAAAATTTTATCTTCATTTGGAATTAAAGACATAGCCTCTTGAACAGTTTTAAATGGATTTTCACTTGAGCCATCACCGCTTGATGCTACAGAATTGTCTACATACAATAATGATGTATTTACCAAACCATTTTTTCCAATTATGAATGGATTTACTACACCAAGATAGTCTTTTGTATACCAACGATTATTTGATATATTTTGAAATAACTTTATAACTTCTTGATTATCTGGAATTTGAACGTATTGCGGATTACTCCTTGTTATTTTACCGTAATTTTGACCTGACATTTTTATATTTTTTAAATTTATTAATTAATCTTATTCTCTTAACCTTGTTTTTTATAATTAAAGCATTTGACTTTATATTGTTTTTTATTGACAAATAGTGAATGTCTATCAATTCACTCGGGTAATCTGCTGGTAAAATAAAACGAACAGAGCCTTTTAATAATGTGTCAAAAAAATTCAATTTCTATGTATTAATTATTATGTGTGTTTGCCCCCAACAAAAGTCAGGGGCTTAACTCACTAAGATAGCAATTAAACCACCGGTGCAAAAACTATCCTATTACCATTTTCGGCCTTATTTGCATTATAAGTAACGCCATCTGGACCAATGAAAATTAACTCTTTTGTGTCTTTGTCAATGAAAAGAACACCTTGTGTTCCACCAATTTGACCTTCACCGGCGTTAATAAATTCCTCTTTTGTGAACTGAACATTTGTTCTAAAACTCATAATTTTGATTTTTTTAAATTAATAATTGTTTTGTTTTTTTACTTTATATTGTTTGATATTGCGGTCTATTTAAAAATTAATATAAATAACATTATTAAAACTAAAAATATAAACAAAAAAACTATAGCGCTTATTTGTTTTCTGTTTAAAGTTACATAATCACTTAATATACTATTTATATAATTATCAGGCATCTTAGATTGTTTTTCACTACTTAAAATAGATTGCACATCTACACTAGGTTGAGTTTCTACCACAACAACATTTGGTTTATCTACTTTAGACTCATCAAATTTAGCTGTTGTTATTGTTAGGTTAGAAGACTTATTAGCGTTATCTATAAAAGTCTGAATTCCAGAAACGGAGTCAATACTTATGTCATGAAGCCTACCTTGGTTTCTTGAGTTTAAATTATATTCTGAACACGATACACTCATTATCTTATAAATTTAAAATAAATAAAAACGCCAATTAAAATAACTACTGGTATTGAAACCAATGCAATTTGAATTGTTCTTTGTTGAGATAATAACGGATTATACTTTAATCTCTGAGATTCAATTTCTGCAGCCAATGTATCCTTTGCTATTTGTTGCTGAATATCAAGCGCCTGCTTAGATAAATCTGTTTTTGTTTCACCCGTTAATGATTTTCCTAAATTTTCCCAAAATGTACTCATTATAATATTTTTTTAATAACATACCAACCAATTAAACCTACAACAATGACAACTGAAACAAAAATAATAATTTTCACATTACTTTCCCTTTTTTGCTTATCCAATGTAGCTTGAAGTTCCATTGATTTTATTTTTGCAGCAGCTTCCGATTCCGCTTTCTGTAACAGAACTCTTGTGTCATTTTGCTGTAATGTCAGTTGATTTTGTGCTAATTGAGTTGAATTTGTTGTGTTTGATGTTTGAGCCTGAATTTGAAGCTTTATTACATTTTGAATTGAATATAAATCATCATTATAATTCTTCTTTGCATCTTCAAGATTTTTTTTCCATGTATTAATGCTAGCTTGGGCCGAATTCATAACACTCTGATATTGTTCCATATCCCTATTTCTACCATCCATACAATTATCGTATTCTTGATATCTACCAAGTTTTCTTTCACCGCAACTTCTATTTAAAGCTGAATTGTAATCAGCTTCTGCTGAATTATATGCCCCTGTAGCCATAGCTAATTGTGAAGCTGCATTATCTATAACGTTTAAATCATTTAACAAAATGTTATTTTGCTCTGCAGTGAAAGCAACACCCATATAAGAAGTATCTGCCATATTTTATTTTTTTTAATTGTTACTATTATTTGAATTTGATGCTTTTGAAACACCTGTTGGTTTTACTAAAAATCTTCTTGGAACCGGTCCTGTTGGTTTTTTATCATCAATAAGAGCAGTTGTTTCTTTTTTAAAAATATTTATATAAACTATATATAAAATAAAAATTAAAACCAATAAAACTAAAACTAATTTAACTATATTCATATTTTTAATATTAATTATTTATTACCCCATGGAACAGCGTTAAGGTCAGCCTCACCGCCACATTTTAAAGGACCAGCTAAGCCGCTACATTCAAAATTACCATTTGCATTTACATACCAATTACCTGTTTGAGTTGAATTTTGAGCGATGCAACTCCTAGTACAACCATTATTAAACTGCATAACGTGTCCATTTATTGTTGGTGAATTATCTAAAATTACACCATTTGAAATAGCTGTAGCTAATACTTGTGGAACGCCAATTGAACGAGCTGCGGCACCAGAATCTGGAGCATTTGAAATAACACTTGCGATAGATTTCGGTATACCGATAGACTCTGCTGCTTTTTTAATTTTATCATTTGATACACCTGTGACTACATCAACATTTAAAGTTTTTTTAATAGCCCAAATAATTAATAATATTACTACAATAAATGCAGAAATTATACCTACTGTTTTCCAATTCATAAATTTATATTTTTTTTGTTTTACTTTTTATTATTATATATACCATTATAATTAAAATTAATGCCAAATATTTTAAAACTCAGCTCATAATTAAAATAATAATCTAAATCGTTTTGCATTTTATAAATCAATTCAATCGTGCTTGAGTTAATCATTAAATCAAAAATATGAAAAAACTCATTTTTTACACCATTGATTAATTTTATTTTACTTTTATTATCTATGTTGTTAGTTGACCTAGTAACTAATTTATCAAGATAATAAACTTTTAAATTTAAATCACTAATACTAAAATTAAATAAACCATAATATTTAATAATTAATAATAGCTTTATTTCCACAAAACCATTATTACTATTCAATGATTTAAAATCTAATTTTTTTAAAAGAACGTCTTTAATATTAAAATCAAATTCTACTGTATCAATTACACTTTTAATATAAGCAAATAACGCTATTGATATTAAAAATATAATTATTACTAAATAAGTCCAAATTTTACTCATCTAACTAATCAAAGCTTTACCTATAAATGGTGTTAATTGACTAGCCGTATTGCTATTAAGTAAATTGGTAAACCAACCACCAATACCTGATTGTTGATAACCCTGACCAACAGTTCCACCAAGTGAAGCTTGAATTATAGCTAATTTTTGTTTATTTAATTCATCTGATTCATTTTTTGATTTTTGATAGAAGTATAAACCCGCTACAACTATCAAAGAAACAATGATTAAACCTATTACAACTAATGTAGTATCCTTCATAATTTATTAAATTTTACTTTTTAAAATTTTTAAAGCGTCAACGTCTGACAAATTTTTCTTTGATTTGTTGTCTTGATAAACAATAAAACCAACAACTGCACAAACCGAAATTATAGCTAATGAAGTTAATAATATTTGATTTGCAGTCATTATACTATTTGTGTTAACTGATACGGATTAAAGCCTTGCGCTATAAAATTAGAACCTGAGTTTTGATTAGAATTGTTACCGTTAGTAACACCATTACCGTTTGTATTTTTACTTTTACTTACAAACCAAATTATTAAAACTAAAGCAATCGCTATAGCTAACCATATATACCATTTCATATTTTAATCTATTAAATTATTTATATTCTTTAAACTTGTTTTTTCATATATAAAATAAACACTCAATAAAACACCAATAAATGAAACATAATTGTATTCCTTTATAGATGGAAATATTTTAACTAACAATAAATAAACTATTACGCTAATTAAAATTATTATTAAGTACTTAGTTATTTTTTTTTTTTATTTAAACCAACAATTAAATCAAAGTCGCCTAATCTTGATAAAGCTAAATTATAACCACCTGTAACATCTGGTACAGAATCTATACTACCTTTACCAAACCCTCTATTTGCTTCAAAAACTCTTTTTAAAGCAGTCTGACTGTCTTTAAAAGAATTTATATCAATTTTCTGATTATTAAATTCTCTTAAAAAATAATCAATTAAAACCTTTGCAGCTACATCAATCCTGTTTACTAAATCTGGATTAG
>CALMTA010000227.1 GCA_937872505.1 uncultured Neisseriaceae bacterium
TATGCTAAATCAGGAGGAAATTTTTGGAGAAAAATTGGAGGATTTGCTAAAGATTGGGCTTATAATAATTTACAAGGGATTCCTTTTATAGGAGATAATATAGCAAATGCTGTTGCGCCTGATTATGAATATGCAACTAAAGTAGGAGAAAAGATAGGAGGATTTGGAAAAACTATAAAAGATCCTCTTGAAGGATTTGCTGCAGGAGCTTTGAATATTGTTGCTCCAGGTGCTGGAACTGCTTTAAAAGGAGCAGATGATGCTTGGGATAAAAAACAAAATGAAAATATTGCTGAAAAAGATGCAATGAATAAAATGCCTTTAAGTCAAACTAATCCAAGATTTGCTAAATCAGGAGGAAGACAAGATATTAATAAAATTACTCCTGTTGAAGGAGGAGCATTAGAGCAAGTGTCATCTTCTGGAAAAAAAATTCACGGAAGAAGTCATCAAGAAGGTGGAGTTTTACTAAATGATGAAATAGAAGTTGAAGGAAGAGAAGGAATACATGATATAGACGGAGAAACCGTTATAAGTAGCGCTACTTTGGAAAATCCTGAAACAGGTAATGATTTTGCAGCAGAAATGTTAGAATTAGAAGAGAAAAAAGGTTATTTAGAACAGAGATTAGCAGCAGAAGAAAAATCTGGAAATAATAAAAACACTATAATTGTTTTAAAGAAAAAAATAAAAGAGTTAGATGATGCGATTGCTGCTTTATATGGTAAACAAGAAATGGTAGCAAAAGAAAAAGGTTTAAGAGATGCTCAGGGTAATCCTAATGAGAAAAGTCAAGCTGTTGTACCTTCTCCCGATAATCCTAATCCTTCTCAACAAATAAGTAAATATGGAGGAAGTGTTAGATTAAAGAAAAAATATCAAATAGGAGGAAGTAATGTTATACCTTTATTAGAAGAAGAAACTACACAAACTGCTTTACCTATGCCAGAATTTCAAGCAACTAATCCTGAACCAGAAGGAATGTATGCTTCTAATACTCAATCTTTAAATCCTAATCCAGAAGCAACAACTTCTAATTCTGGACTAAAAGATTTTATGACTGCTATGCAACAACAAAATCCTGATTATTCTTACAAAGCTCCTCCGACAGTTGTACCAGAAGAAGAAAAACAAAAAGAATATAATCCTTATAATAATACTTCTAAAATACTCCCTTATTATAATACTAAACAAAATAATGATAAAACATATTATAGTAATATAGGTAATTCTAATAAAGCAGAAAGAAATCAAAATTACTATAATCAAGGTTTAAATTATTATAGTAAATTTGGTGGAAATACCAAAAGAGATACTCCTCAAAAACTCTCTAGCAAGTATGCAACTAGTGTAGTTGTACCTACAAATAAAATTAATATTCCATACGCTGCTACAATTGTTCCTACAAAAGAAGAAGAAGTTAAATTACTAACTCCTACAAGATTAATAAATGAAGCTAAAGAAAAAGCTAAAAATATTGATTATATAAGCAAAGGTGCTATAAAAACTAATTCAGAAGCGGAAGCATTAGAAGATTTGCAACCAACTCCACAAGTTAATAATCCTGTCGTTAGTCAAAATACTAATGCTCAACAGCCTATTATATACTACGCTCCTTCAAGCGAAAATAATAAAAGCGATGAGGAGAAAGAAACAGAAAAACAAAGTAAAAGTTCCTTTTCTAAAACAGATAATGAATACTTAAAAAATAATAGAGAATATATGATTAAATTTTATTTAAATAAATTAGAAGATATTAGAAGATTAAATAAAGGTTACATTAAAGCAAAATTTGGTGGAAATTTTACGAGAAAAAAAGGAGCATTTGGTTTTAATGATACTTCTATTTATGGAGATTTTAAACAAAATAATTATGAACCTTTTGCAAATTCTATATTTAAGTCAAATGATAATAAAAGTCCTGTTTATATGTCTAATATTGAAAATAAACAACAACAAAATATAAATAATGGAAGTACCGATACAGGAGGAGAAGGTACAGAAAAAGATGATAGATGGTGGTTTACAAAAGCACTTTCTCCAATAAGAGATAAAGCTGCTAATAATGAGAAAATTTTAAGAAAAAGACAAGAAGAAATTGAAAAAGAAAAAAATACAGTAAAAAAACCTACTGCAACCCCTTATCAATTTATTGGTGCTATGAGAGATATGGCAACAGCTATAGTTTCTCCAAGAGATAATACTAGTCAATCTGTAACTTCAACTAATCAAAATCCTGGAGCCACTGTAACTCAATCAGCTCCTGTAACTACAACATCTACTCCTAAAAAAGTACAACAACCTATAGTTACTAAACAACCTCATACTGAGGTTAAAGATGATGTTAGAGCTTTTCAAGAATGGAATAATCTTAATTATCCAAATGAGGATTTAAAAACTGATGGTAAATATGGTCCTAAAACTAAAGCTGCTTATGAAAAACGTAAAGAGGAATGGATAAATAAATATAATGGTAAACCTTTAGACGGAGATAAAACTGTAGCTACAAAATCAGATAATTTTACTAACGCTGTTAATAGTGGAGGAGAAATTATAATAATTGATGGTGTTGAAGCTGTTAAAACTGCTGATAATAAAATAATTTATAAAGACGGAAGTACTCAAAACTTTGCTCCTGCTAAAATTAGTAAATATGGAGGTAAATATAAAACAGGTGGTTGGATACAAAAAGCAACTAAATCTATAGAAAAAAGAGGTACAGAAGGAAAATGTAGTGGTTCTAATTTTGGTGGACCTGGTTGTCCTCCTGGAAGTAAACAATATAATTTAGCTGTTACATTTAGAAATATGGCTCGTAAAAAACATAAATATGGTGGTAGATTTAAAGCTCAAAATGGTAGTACAAAGTATGATCCCTTTAAAATTAAAATTCCTATTGATTCCCCTCCTCTTAAGCTTGGTCCTGTTCCTCTAAATAATTATAAATCTAAACCTCTTTATACACCAGAAGAATTAGAAGATATGAGAAAAAAAGAAAAAAGAAGTGATATTGTAGAAGGTGTAGTAGGTTTTTTACCAACTGCTATAGGAGG
>CALMTA010000228.1 GCA_937872505.1 uncultured Neisseriaceae bacterium
TTACAACATCAGCTTATGCTGCAATTAGAGAGCAGTTTAAAGTTCCAATTGGCGCATTTGAAGGAGTTGAAGGGGTATTAGGTAAAATGGGCGGTTTAACTTATATGACTAATGCTACTAGACAATTTACAGTCAGTGCAGTGGATAATGGAATAAAGCCATCGGTAGCATCTGCTATTGCTAAATATCATATAACAGAAAACGGTCGTGTGATATTAAGTGATGCTATGGACATTCATGGTGGACGAGGGATCATTATGGGGCCTAATAATTATTTGGGTAGTGCATTTCAAGGAATTCCTATTGGAATTACTGTTGAAGGTGCAAATATCATGACAAGGAATTTATTAATATTTGGTCAAGGTGCTATGCGTTGTCACCCATTTATTCGTGAAGAATACGAATCATTATCTATGGAAGATAAAGAGGGATTAAATACTTTTAATCGTGCTTTTTATGGACATATTGGTTATTTTTTGCAAAATATGATTCGTTCAGTTTTTCATGCGTTTACTGCTGGAATATTTGCTAAAGGGTATAATTCAAAATTTCATGCATATTATAAAAAAATAACTAGATTATCTAGTGCATTTGCTAATATAAATGATTTATCTCTTATAATATTAGGTGGTGAATTAAAACGTAAAGAGCGTCTTTCAGCTCGTCTTGGGGATACTATGAGTTATCTATATATGGCTTGTTCTACTTTAAAATATTTTAAAGATAATGGAGAAATTAAATCTGATGAAATATTTTTAAAATGGTCATTAGATTATTGTTTATTTAATGCACAAAATGCAATGTTAGAAGTATTAGATAATTTTCCTTTACCAATGCTAGCTAAGTTTATGAAAATATCATTATTTCCCTATGGGAAACCATTTAAGAAACCTAGTGATAAATTAGAGCATGGTATTTCTTATAGTTTACTTAACGATTGTTTAACACGCAAAGCATTTAAAGAAGAATGCTATATTCCAAATGATGCAAATGATATTATTGGTAGAGTAGAGGTAGCTTACAAAGCAGTGCTAGATACTCATTTAATTAAAAGAAAAATACATCATGCTATAAAAAATAAACAATTACGTAAAGATTCTTCCTATAAAATATCTAAAGCAGCTCTAGAAATTGGTATAATAAATCAAGAAGAAATGGATAAATTAAATATGGCTGCTAAATATGTTGATATGGTTATTCAAGTAGATGAATTTAAACCATTTGAACTTGGTCCTAAAAATGCACATCCTACTTGGCAATAGTTTTATATTTTTAAATGCAGTATTAAATAAACCAGAAAGTAGTCAAAATAATTATTATTAGTTTGACTACTTAAAATAATGTCTATTTTAAACTATTTCTAATTTCTTCCTGTTGTTTTAATAATATTTTATTAATATTATTAAAAAACTGCTGTTGAGCTTTCATTTGTTCTGTTATTTGTTTTTGAAGTTCTTGCATTTGTTTTTTAGCTATAGCTTGCTGTTTTTGCTGATTAGATTTAATAATATCTAATTGTTGCTGAGTAACTTTAAATAAAATTTGATTAGAAGTGTAATTTTTACCATCTAAATTAGCAGTTACTGAGATGTTTGATGATTCAACTTTAGAAGGTAATAAATATAATTTAGATTGAAAAACGTTATTGCTTTTATTTGCTGATGATGAATTAAATGATATTTCTCGACCAACAACGGGTATATTATCTATTCCATTAAATTTAATATCTTTAATATTTTTAGCATTGGTTATTTTTAAGGTAACTGAAATAGAGTTTTTGTCACTTGAATCTGATAACATAATTGATGGGTTATTTGAAGCAAACACCATATTAGCACAGAATATAAAACCAAATAGAATACGTATAGTTTTCATTGTTTTCTCCTTAAAAATAAAAAAATTAATCTATATTAATAATTATAATATCTCAAAATAAAATTTTCAAGAGTTAAACTAATAAAAATTTATACCATGGTAATATTTTTTTTACAATTTTATTTTAACCAATAAAATATGTTAATATTATAAATATTTTGATTATTGAAAGAGATTAATTAAGTATGATTTTAAAACCTGAATATTTTGCAACAAATGAAACTGTCGAGTTAGCATATAATTTAATTGGTAAATATTTAGTTAGAAATATTAATAATCAAATTAGTAAATATATGATTACAGAAGTGGAAGCTTATCATGGTATAAGTGATAAAGCTTCTCATGCAAGATTTGGAAAAACCCCTAGAAATTCTTTAATGTTTGCAGAATTTGGATATTGTTATGTTTATTTATGTTATGGTATTCATTGGTTACTAAATATTGTTACTGGTCAAAAGGATTTTCCGGCAGCTATTTTAATTAGAGGCGTTAATAATGTTTATGGCCCTGGTAAGGTTAGTAAATTATTGCAAATAGATAATAGTTATAATGGTAAACATTTGGATATTAATAATAAAATTTGGGTTGAAGATTTAGGAATTAAGATAACAAATATTGAAAAATTACCAAGAATAGGAATTAATTATGCGCAAGAATATAAAGACAAATTATGGCGATTTCGCTACATTGACACTAAAAGCAAAACAAGAAATAATTTTTGAAAAAATATTAATATTAGATGAAAAAATAAATATTTACTATGGTTTTTATAATACACCTTTTGGTGATTGTATAATTGGGTTATACAAAGATTATATCTGCTATTTAGCATTTTTTTATGTAAAAGATAATAGAGATATAGCCACACAAGAATTACAAAAAAGATGGATTAATGCAAATATTATATTTGATGAATTCAAAATTTCACAAATAATTCCTAAATTAAATTTATTTTTTAATAATGAATATGTAGAAGATGGAATAAAGCTAATATTTAAAGGAACAGAGTTACAATTAAAAACGTGGCAAGAGCTATGTACAATTCCTTATGGTATTAGGACTAGTTATTCGCAAGTTGCACATAATTTGAACTCAAAAGCAGTTAGGGCTGTAGCTAGTGCAATTGCAAATAATCCTATTGCTTACTTAATTCCCTGTCATCGGGTTATTAGCAAATCAGGCAATATAAATAAATATCGATGGGGCATAAAGATAAAAGAGAGAATGTTAGATTATGAAGGGAAAAAATCTAGTATTTATTAAATTTTGCTAACTCAGGCTGTGATTCTTTATCCTTATAATCAGTCCAATTAGGCGGCATCCATAAGTGACGTAAGTCTTTATCTTAAAGCTTTTTATTGGTCTAGTTATACCATAAATAGGTATTTCTTCTTCTTCTTCATATGTTCCAAATATCTTATCCCAAATTATAAAAACACCTGCATAGTTTTTATCAATATATTTAGGGTTTTTACCATGATGTACTCTATGATGTGAAGGAGTGTTAAAGATTTTTTCAATAAAGCCTAATTTATTTACTAATTGAGTATGTACAAAAAATTGAAAACCTAAATTTAGTCCTACAATTAATAATACTTCATCTGGAGTAAAACCAATATAAGCTAAGGGAATCCAAAATAGCCACATTCCTGAAATAGGGTAGGTCATACTTTGACGAAATGCTGTTGAAAAATTTAAATTAGTTGATGAATGATGGGTTACGTGTGAGGACCATATAAAGCGAACCCTATGTGCAGTCCTATGAAACCAATAGTAAAGGAAATCTTGACCAATGAATAGTATAAATATGTTATACCATATGGGTTGAGAAAACAAATGCATCCCATGTTGATACACCCATGTATACACTGTTTTTACTATTATGATAGTAAAAATTATGTCTGACACTTGAAACATAAATGACAGGCTAAAATTAGCAAATGTATCTTTTAGATTATAAATATTTAATTTTTTTTTGTAGTAATATATAAACTCAATTAAAAGAAATATAACAAAAACTGGTGCAAGCAATATTAAGATTATACTAGAATCTAAGTTAGTTTGCATGTTTTAACTTTCTTAAATTTAATTAACAAAAAGTTTTTTCAATAACCATATTTTCCATTTAGAATATGGGGGATATTTAATAGGAATATCTAAAAATGTTGCTGTATTCACTATAGATTTTGTATGAGAGAATGCCTCGAAACTATATTTTCCATGATAGCAGCCATTTCCACTATTCATAATTCCGCCAAATGGTAGTCGAGGATTAATTAAATGAAATAACCCAATATTTATCCCACCACCACCAAAAGGAATTTTATGGATAACTTCTTCACAAAATTTATTATCTAGACTAAATATGTATAAAGAAAGTGGATTAGGGTTTTTATCTATAATTTCATATAGTTGTGCTTTACTTTTAAAACTGATTATTGGTAATATAGGACCAAAGATTTCTTTTTGCATAATTTCACTATTGAAGCTTGGTTCATCTACTAATGTAGGTTCAATCATGAGATTATTTGCATCTGATTTACCCCCATAAATTATTTGATTATCTTTTATATAATTGCATAAAATATCAAAACGCTTATGATTTATTATTTTAGTAAAACCATTAAGATTATTTGGATAAAATTCTTTAATAGTTGCTTTTAATTTTTTAATAAAAATGTCTTTAATTTTATAATCGATTAATACATAATCAGGAGCAATGCAAGTTTGTCCTGCATTAAAAAATTTAGACCAAATGAGCCTTTTACATGTTACATCTAAATTAATTTTATTATCAATAATTACTGGGCTTTTACCACCAAGCTCTAAAGTATATGGTATTAATTTCTCCGCACAAAGTTTTGCAATTTCTTTTCCTACTTGAGAGGAACCAGTAAAAAAAACATAATTAAAATTAAAATCATTAATTAATCTAGGAATAACTTCAACACCATCACCTTCAATTGCTATAACATAATCTGGATTAAAAGCATAAGAAATTATTGATTGTAATACTTTATTAACATTTACTGTATATTCTGAAGGTTTAATTACTACACAATTACCAGCAGCAATAGCACCAATTAATGGTGATAAAACAAGTTGAATAGGATAATTCCATGGAGCAATTATTAAAACTATACCGCGAGGAACTTTATAAATATAGCTTTTTGAATAAAATAATGTAATAGGGGATTTTACTTTTTGTTTTTTCATCCACGATTTTAGATTTTTTAAAGCAAAATTAATCTCTTCATAAACGATGGCAATTTCACTTGAATAAGCTTCCTGCTCAGGTTTATTTAAATCTAATTTTAATGCATCTAAAAGTTGTTGTTCATGATATTTAATAGATGCTTTTAATTTTAGTAATTGCTCATGACGAAATTGTTTTGATAGAGTTTTTCCTGTTTGAAAGAAATCTTGAAGTTCATGAATTTGTTTCATCGGTTTTCTCTGGGATATTTTAAATATATGATAAAAAACTATAAGCTTAATATCATATTAAATTTTATAATTGATTTTATTTAATTGTCCTTAAAGGTGGTTCTCGTAAAATAGTATTATAGCATATAAAGTTAAATGATGTTTTGTAACTGGAAACGCAAAATCGTATTTTTTTAGCAGAATTATTTGATTTAATTTTTAATTTTTTAACTTCGATAGAAAGCCGTAATAACTGAAAACCTGTTCAAGGTTTTTAGAAAATAAACAGTTGATATTTCATTTACTGTTATGTTATAAAATATTTAATTATAATAGGATATGTAGTTTAAATAGTGGATAATATATGAAACTGAAAAAATATAGTATTTTATTTATTAATATAATAACTTATTTTTGTTCATTTAATTTCTTATTATTAATAATTCATTAATATCGGTAGTAAATTTATTTGATAAATTATCTCTTTTCATTGCCCAATTATTATTGATTTCTTTAGCTGCAATACCAATTGCAGTTTGACCATATTTTCTTTTAATAACTTCTAAAGTATTTATTATTGGATCTCTTTTAATATTTATTTTATCAAATAAATCCCGTTGCTCGTATTCATTGGTAATTAAATCACTTAATATGATTCCACTTTTCTTATAAATAGCTGTGGGAATGTATATTTCTTTTAAGGCTGACTCTAAGTATTCAATCATCAATCGAAAGCTATCCAAAGCTTCTGGAAGTATTATAGTTTTGGAATGCCAATACATATTATCTTTAAATCTATTAGTATTAATAAATATAGTTAATTGCCTAGCATAAAGATTTTGTTTTCTTATTTTCTTACAAGCTTTTTCTACATGATATATTAATGAACTAAGAAGGGCATAAAAATCTGTAACTCCTTTAGCAAAACTAACGGAGGAAACTACTTGCTGATTTGTTTTTGGTTGTTCTTCAAAATCTATACAAGGAAGTCTATTTAACTCACAAATTATTTTTTCAATATTTATATTAAATATACTTCTAAGATGTTTAGGATTAGCTACTTTTAAATCAAATATGGTTTTTATTCCCATACTTTTAAGTTTAGCCCCTATTTTACGTCCAATTCCCCAAATCTCATCTACTGCTATTAATTGCATAGCCCTATTAGTTCTTGTTTCTCCTAACTCCTCTAGATTAACAACACCATTGAATCGATTATATTTTTTAGCCAGAAAGTTAGCAAATTTTGCTAAAACTTTTGTGTGAGCAATTCCAACACAAACTGGTAAACTCAGCCATTGATTTATAGAGTTTTTTATATTAAGCCCATGTTGAGTAAGGTTTGTTTTATTGCTAATATCTAAAAAAGATTCATCAATAGAGTATATTTCTTGTTTCTGACCAAAATCTTTTAATAAAGACATAACCCTTTTTGACATATCAGCATATAATGTATAATTAGAACTAAAGACATGAACTTTATGTTTATTTAGTAAGTCTCTTACTTCAAATAGGGGAATACCCATTTTAATACCTAAAGCTTTAGCTTCAGCAGATCTTGCTATAATACAACCATCATTATTTGATAATATTACAATAGGCTTATTAATTAAAGTAGGATTAAAAACCCTTTCGCATGAAGCATAAAAATTATTGCAATCTACTAAGGCAATCATAATATGCCTTCAGCTTTATGAATAATATATTTTACTACTCCCCAAATATTCAATTCCTCTTCACCTTTAAAACATATTTCTGGAAAATTAGGATTAGCGGGTATAAGTTTTATAACTTCATTTTTACAATAGAGAGTTTTAACTGTAAATTGATTGTTAACAATAGCTATAACTATACTATTATGCCGAGGTTCTACGGATTTATCTACAACTAAAATATCCCCATCACGAATATTTGCGTCAATCATAGATTCGCCTTTTACTTTGACATAAAAAGTAGTATCGGGGTGAGTTATAACTATATCATTTATGTCTAATCGACACTCCTCATAACCTTCTGCAGGTGAGGGGAATCCTGCATTTATTTTAGATATGACAAATGGAATATAAATTTTTTTATCAGTAACCGTAAAAATTTGCACTATATTCCCCCCAACTATTTTTTTATAATTATACTATAGTCTGAATGATCTTTATTAGAATTTTAATAATAAGAATTTTACTCAATTAAAAACTTAAAATTAATTTGTTATAAAAAATATGATAGTTTAAAATATTATAGGAAGTAGTTAAAGTTAATATTCTTTTTTAAATTTTATCAATAGTTGTTTCTTAAGCTATTACAGTGTTTATGATCTAATTTCCAATATTTCAACCCCAAAAAACACAATATTTAAAATCAATAATGATCTAAATTGTGAACTTAAATTCTATTTTGTTGTAAATCAATATTTAATTGTAAAAGTTAACAAAAGTTGGGGAGGATGCTAATGTTAGTTTTAGCAGTATTTATTAATTTTCACTATTGTTATTAATTATAAACTCCTTTAAAATTGCTTCTTTTATTAAATTTTAATAAATAGACTTTTTAAATTATTTTAAAGGAATATAAGTATAATGAAATTAAACAATAACTATATTTATAATAGTAAGCATATTAATGCTGCAAACAAAATTGCAACTGCATTTAGAAAATTTAAAAAACATATTGATAATAAAGCTACAAATTTATTTGGTTTCAAACAATTCACATCTAAACCTAACAAATTAAATAATACAATTGATTATTATTTAAATATTAAAACTCAGAAAATAGTATATATGCCTTCAAAAAAATCAAAGATTGAGAAAAAAGGAACATTTAAAAAGATTGATTATGAAAGTAATGAAATGCTTAGTTTAAAATTTATTATAAATAAGAAGTGGAGTTATAGTCAAAATGAAATAGCAAAAATTTATTATGATTTAGGAATAGAAAGTTTTCAACCAATTTATGAAGTTAAGGAAGGAGTATTTATTAGTAATAATAGAGGCATACCCTTAGATATAATATTAAATAATGAAAATAAAATAATAAAGCTAAATGATTTTAAAAATATTTTACTAGACATAAAGAAATTGCATCAAGCTGGGTATTACTATAGAGACTTCAAACCAGAAAATATAACAGTTGATAAATTAAATAAATTATGGATTATTGATCCAGATTCATTAGCTAGAGGTGATATGGGAAAAATAGATGAAATTAGCACAGCTTCTTTTTCAACTTTATATTTATTGCAAGAAATATATTATAATAAAAATTATAATATGTTAAAAACTGCTGATGATTATGCTTTAGCATTAACATTATTAGAATGTAATGGTAGGATTTTTCAACCACAAATAAAAGAGAAATATTTGCATGGAATACTTTTAACAAAAAAAACTTTAGAATGGATAAATAAAAATGTCAAGCCAGATTATAAAAATCAATTTCAATGTTTAATTAAAGATCCAGTTGATTATTATAATAAGTTTAAAGCAAATAATCATTTAATAGATATGTTAATTATCAAATAAATTAAAGATATTCCCATGCTTAGAATGCCATAGTTGTAACTTGTTCTTTAATAAATTAAATAGGGATTCAATAATAGAACGCTTTTTATTTAAAATTACATCCATAAAATTAACTGGCATAAATCGTGATTTCCTAGTTTTCTTTGGCGTAGTTATTAATGTAATTCCAATATCCTGTAATTGCCCTGATAATTAGCCGTAATTATGCTACATATTACTAATAAATATGGTTACGAAAGAGGCCTAATTAATGTTAAATATAATTTAAGATATATGCAATCATTTAAGAGCTTCATTTTTTAAAAATACTACATTATTGGGATTATTTGAAGCTTAGCTAGGTGAATATGTTTCTTTATTTCCATTTACCTTCTTTCCAATGGAGCCGGCATACTGATACATAATGAGCATCAGTTTGAGCTAATTTATCATCATCTACAACAAAAGCATTGCCTTCTTTTATTGCTATTCCATTTTTAATTAACATATTAAAGGTGGCTTTACGTCCACAATAGCAGATTGTTTTTAGTTCTTCAATTGTATCTGCAATTGCTAATAAATATGCTGAAGAGGGAAATTCACGACCGCAATAGTCAGAGCGTAGACCATAGCAAATAACTGGAATATTTAGATAATCAACTACATCTGATAATTGTGTTATTTGGTTAACTTTGAAGAAGTGTATTTCATCTACTAAAACACAAGCTATTTTATTTTTAGCATTTTCATTTTTAACTAAATTAAACAAATTGTCATTTACATTTGTAGATATGGCTTCTCTATCAAATCCAATGCGTGATTTAATTTTATTATCACCAGCACGCCTATCTATAGTAGAAGTAAGTATTAAAATATTTTGATTTCGATCATTATAATTATATGCTACTTTTAATATATCTAGGGTTTTGCCTGCATCCATTGCTGAATATCTAAAAAATAGTTTTGCCATTTAATATTACCTAATTTAAATTATCATAATTTATTGCTTGAATTAATAATTGATTATTATTTTCAATATCTAAAAATATTTTTTCAATACATTCTGTCTGTAGAACAATCAATCCATAATGACTATGGGTATTTTGGATAACTTCAACAATAATACCTGCTTCTTGATCTCTAATAATTGGGCTTACTACTTTTTGGGCTATTTTTACTTCTTGGTCACAAGTAAATTTATACATTTGTTTTTTTAATTTACCTAAATAATGAGTTCTAGCAACAATTTCTTGTCCAGTATAGCAACCTTTTTTATAGCTAACCCCATTAATGAAATCATAATTAACATGTTGAGGAATAAAAAGTTCTTGAGTAGCTAAATATATGAATGGAATTGCATTATCTATTAAAAATGCTTTCCAAGTTTGGATTTCTGTAGAGATGTTTTCTGGTAATTTTTCACAAATAGATAAATAAGTATTTGCTTTTAACTCTAAAGATAAACCAGTTGCAGTTTTATTATTACCAAATATTATATTAATATTTGTTAATTGGGTAATATTTACCATTGATCGTAATATAAACATTTTTAATCTAGGTATAATTTTTTCAATTATCTCTAGGGGTGTAATTAGATAATATGAATTTTCAGAGTATTTAGTTATAATAAAACTAGCAAGCATTCGCCCTTTATTATTTAGGTGAGCTGAAAATTGAAATTGTTGAGTATTTAGCTGATTAATATCATTAGTTAACTGACTTTGTAAAAATTTGCTAGCATCATTTCCTTTAACTTCAATAACAGCTAATTGGTTATTTAAATTAGAAAGCATCATATAATCTAATTCCTTTGATCTTGTAATACTTTGCACACACGTTCTAAATCTTCGATTGAATCAATTCCAATTGCTGGAATTATATCAGTTTGATGAACTGCTATTTTATAGCCGTTATAAAGTACTCTTAATTGTTCTAGAGATTCAATTTGTTCTATAGAAGAAATTGATAATTTGCTATATATTTTTAAGAATTCTACAGTATAAGCATATACACCAATATGGCGTAATACCTTATATTGGATTGGTATAGTGGTATCAGTTTTATTTATAAAATTATCACGAGAAAATGGTATAGGTGCACGAGAGAAATATAATGCATTATTATCATTATCAAGAACAGTTTTTACAATATTAGGATTAATTATTTCATTATATTGATTAATCTGATGGGCAATAGTTGCCATTTTTATTAAATTATTTTCGTGTGATTTTTTAATAATAAATTCTGCCAGCTGATTAATTAGTGAAGGTTCAATTAATGGTTCATCTCCTTGAACATTAATTATAATTTCATTATCTTTCATATTTAGATTAGATACTAATTCTGCTATACGTTCAGTACCTGAGGTGTGTGTAGGAGAAGTTAAATGAACCATAATATTATGAGATTCACAAACTTTTACTATATCAAGGTGGTCAGTAGCTACAATAACTTGTTTTGCCTGACTTCTAAGTGCTTGTTTAGCAGTTCTAATGATAAGTGGTTCACCACAAATATCTAAGAGCATTTTATTGGGTAGACGAGTTGACCCAAGTCTTGCTGGAATTATAATTTTAAAATTATTCATTATTAATTTTTCTAGCTTTATCAATTAACATTATAGGTATTTCATCTTCGATTGGGTATGCTAATTTACATTTATTACAAACTAATTCATTATGTTTATTGTCTAGTTCAATTTTTGCTTTACATAATGGGCATACAAGAATTTCAAGCAGTTTATTATCCATGAGATTTATCCTTTAGGTTTTTAATTTGGCGAATTATATCTTGATTATCTAACTCAACTTTAATTAGAATTACCCATATTTTATCATTATTAAATTTAGCTAATTTAACATAATCCTTTTCAGTAACTAGAATTGCATCATATTCTTTGGGAATATCATTTATTTTAAAGTTATAATGATCAGGAAAAGCTATTTTTCCATTAAGTTTTATACCATACTTAATAAGAAAATCAAAAAAGCGATTTGGATTTCCAATTGCAGCTATGGCTATAGTATTAAAATTATTTATCATATTTATATTAACAATCTCTTTAGTAATAGGATTGAAAATTTTATCTATTATTAGATTTTGTTGACTAATAGTTATTTTTGGATTAATAAGTTTAATAGTATGTAAGAAGTTTTCTTGAGGGGAGAGATCGCCATTTATTACAATTGCATCTACATTGCCTAAACTATTTATATTTTCACGTAATGGTCCCATAGGTAAGAGAAATTTATTACCAAACATTCGTGTAGCATCAATTACAGCAATTTTATAATCAGAAATTAGGCTATAATGCTGTAGGCCATCATCAGAGATAATAAGCTCAATATCAGGAAAGTTTTTTAATAATTCTAATGCAGCAAGATAGCGTTTTTTGCTTATGGCAACTTTTATATTGTTTTGTACATATATTAATGCCTCATCGCCTACCATTTCACTAGTATCAGTTGGGGAAACAATGTGAGGATATTTAATTTTGCTTTTATATCCACGTAATATTACTCCTACTTTTATTCCTTTTGTAGATAATTCTTTAGCCAAATATTTTGTTAAGGGAGTTTTACCTACGCCTCCTACAGTTATATTACCCACAACAATGAGAGGTACGGGTAATTTATTGCTTTTAAATATTTTAAATTTATATAATAGATACCGTATACGGCTAACTATAGAAAAGAGAATAGATAGGGGTAATAATATAAAAGTTAACCATAAATTAATACGGTTATACCAATGATTTTCAATTAGTTGTTGTAATTTCATTAGTGATTTTTTCTTTTTAATAAAATCTAAATTTACGTATAAAATTATATCACAAATATCATTTAAAGAGTAAACGCAAAGTTTTTTATGGTTTATGGTATGTTATAATTTTGGCTTAATAAAATAGACTATAAATTAATAAAAATAGATGTTCAGGAAAAGTAATGGAATTAGATAAAACTTATTCACCAAAAGATATAGAAAACAAATGGTATCAAATTTGGGAAAGTTCTGGTTATTTTAAGCCGACTTTTAAAGAAGATGCTGAAAATTATTGTATTCAATTGCCTCCACCAAATGTAACTGGTACACTACATATGGGGCATGGATTCCAGCATACTATTATGGATATTTTAATTAGATATCATAGAATGTTAGGTTTTAAT
This sequence comes from uncultured Neisseriaceae bacterium, assembly GCA_937872505.1. Lineage (GTDB taxonomy): Bacteria > Pseudomonadota > Gammaproteobacteria > Burkholderiales > UBA11063 > Aquella. Next base: position 12,965 of record CALMTA010000228.1, read on the forward strand.
ACTTTATGGCAACCAGGAACTGATCATGCAGGAATTGCTACTCAAATTGTTGTGGAAAGACAATTAGAGGCTAAAGGTATTTCTAAAAACCAATTAAGTAGAGAAGATTTTATTAAAAAAGTTTGGGAATGGAAGGAAATTTCTGGAGATATAATTACAAAACAAATGCGTAGGTTAGGTGCTTCATGTGATTGGTCAAGAGAACGTTTTACTATGGATGATGATTTATCAAAAGCTGTTATTGAAGTGTTTGTTAATCTCTATGAAAAAGGCTATATTTATCGTGGTAAAAGGTTAGTTAATTGGGATATTAGGCGTCAAACTGCTGTTTCCGATTTAGAAGTAGTATCTGTTGAAGAAGAAGGCAAGTTATGGCATATAAGTTATCCAATTAAAGATAGCAATTTAACTATTGTAATTGCAACTACTCGCCCAGAGACTATGCTTGGTGATGTTGCTGTTGCTGTAAACCCAAATGATGAAAGGTATAAGACTTTAATTGGTAAATATGCAATATTGCCATTAGTTAACCGAGAAATTCCAATTATTGCTGATGAATACGTAGAAATATCTTTTGGCACGGGCTGCTTAAAAATTACCCCAGCACATGATTTTAATGATTATGAAATTGGTAAGCGTCATAATTTAGAAATGATTAATATTTTTACTTTAGACGGATATATAAATGAAAATGCCCCAGAAAAATATCGAGGGTTAGATAAGAATACAGCACGTTTACAAATTATTGCTGATTTGGAAGCAAAAGGATTATTATTAGAAACTAAGCCTCATAAATTAATGGTTCCACGTGGAGAAAAAGATGATGTAATTATAGAACCCATGTTAACAGATCAATGGTTTATGAAAATGCAAGATTTTGCGGATATTGGTTTAGATTTAGTTAAAAAAAATGAAGTCCAATTTATTCCTAATAACTGGCGTACTACATATAATCAATGGTTAGAAAATATTAAAGACTGGTGTATTTCTCGACAATTATGGTGGGGCCATAGAATACCAGCATATTATGATGAATTTAATAATGTATATGTGGCAAGAAGTTTAAATGATGCAATAAAGCAGGCTAAAACAGAAAAATTAATTCAAGATAATGATGTTCTAGATACTTGGTTCAGTTCAGCATTATGGTGCTTTACTACCTTAGGCTGGCCTAATAAAACTAAAGAATTAGAAGAGTTTTTACCGTCAAATGTTTTAGTTACAGGTTTTGATATTATATTTTTTTGGGTTGCTCGTATGATTATGCTTACCCAAGAATTTACGGGAAATGTTCCTTTTAAAGAGGTTCTTATTACAGGTTTAATTCAAGATGCCCATGGGAATAAAATGTCTAAATCAAAAGGAAATATTATAGATCCCCTAGATTTAGTAGATGGTATTAGTGTGGATGAATTAATAATTAAACGTACAGCAAATTTATTACAACCTAAACAAAAAGAGAACATTGCTAAACAAACGAAAAAAGATTATCCAGATGGATTTTTAGCTTTTGGTGCGGATGCGTTAAGATTTTCTTTTGCTTCAATGGCAACGCATGGACGAGAAATCCGTTTTGACATAAAACGTATTGAAGGCTCGAGAAATTTTTGTAATAAATTATGGAATGCTTCTCGCTTTGTATTAATGAATCTTAATAATAATAAAGAATTTATAAATATCTCTTGCAACGATTTAAACTTTATTGATAAATGGATTATAACTTTAATTAATAGGTTAATATCTGAAATAGATTTTGGCTATAAAACTTATCGTTTTGATTTAGTTGCACAAAAGTTATATGAATTTGTTTGGAATGAGTATTGTGATTGGTATTTAGAACTTGCTAAAGTTAATATAAGTAGTGATAGTAATAAAATCTCAACCATTAATACTCTTTTAAAAACATTAGATGGTATATTAAAATTATTGCACCCAATAATACCTTTTATCACTGAAGAAATTTGGCAAAAATTTATACATATGAAAAATGATTCCTTAAATAATTATAAATCTATTATGATTGCTGATTATCCAGCAAAAGAAGATTTTGAAGAAAATAATGAAAGTATTGAAAAAGTTAATTTTCTTAAGGAAATTGTAGTTAATATTAGAAATTTAAGAGCTCAAATGAATATTAGTCCAGCTGAAAAAGTCTCTATATTAATAGAAGTAAAAGAAGATTTTAAAAATTTAATTAGTGAATTTATTCCATATATTTTTATTCTTGCTAAAGCTAGTGAAGTAAATATAATTGATAAATTTACTGAAGATAATACATTTGCACCAATAGCAGTTATAGGTAGTAGTATACGAGTTATGTTAAAGTTAGAGCTTGATATTAATGCTGAAAAATTAGGATTACTAGAGAAATAGAAAAAATAAATAAAGAAATAGAAAAAATAAAGATAAAATTAGATAATCCAAATTTTATTGAAAAAGCGCCCAAAGATTTAGTTGAAAGAGATAAAAAACGCATTAATGAACTTAACGAAGTTTTAGCACAATTAAACAAGCAAATATTAGTATTAAAATAGGTTAACAAATGATGAGCAAAAAACTATTAATCACAATATTAGCGTCTAGTATTTTTACTACTATTGCAAATGCAAAAGAAATTACTTTGAAGTTAAAAAAGAATTCTTTATTACAAATGGATATTTATTATAAAATTACTAATGCAAAAAACGCTAACGATGTATATGCACAAGGAAATATTACACTAACTAAAAACTTTGAAACAGAATTCATATATGTAAATAAAATCCCTGCAGATGCAGATGTATTAGTGCAAATTGACAAAATGCATGTTTATAGCAGAACTGTGTTCAATGACCCATGTGAAATAATTTTAAATAAAAATGACTTAACTGCAAATATAACGGTAGGATTTAAAGGTGATCCTAAATCGCATGGCAGTTTTACTTGCATGGCATCTAAAGGCTAAGGGTTAATTTTTAAGTCATTCTACTAAATTAACGTAGATGCACTACAGTTGGTGGATGAATATATAAAAATGTTCGCTTATTTTGTAGATAAAATTTAATAAAAGGAGAGATGGCAGAGTGGTCGATTGCACTACCTTGGAAAGGTAGCATACGGTAACGTATCGAGGGTTCGAATCCCTCTTTCTCCGCCACTTATTTATTTTTTTATTTCAAATGCTCTATATACAATTATTGTATCAGTAGCTTTTATATTTATAAAATTGCTAGTTGCTTGATTTAATGTGCCACTATTCCAAGAGTTAAACTTATAATTATCAAGTTTCCATTTTAAATCATTACATGTTATAAAGGTATTAAGGTTTAAACTAAAGAATGAAACTTGCTGCCCTATGATAGTATTTAGCTGACAATTTTTAAAGTGTGCAGTAAAAATTCCATTATCGCTTATAATTGCTACTGTTTTAATTAATTTAATATAATCAGCAAGTAATGCAATATTAGCAATTGTGTGATCTTCACGTAATCCTGTAGCTCCTAATATAATTATGTTGTCTAACTTAAGTTTTTTAGCAAAATTAATTGCTTTAGTTAAATCATTGCTATTTTGTTCGGTAATCTTTATAATTTTATTAGCAAATTTTGATTGAATAATAGGATTTAAATTATCACAATCTCCAATAATATAATGAGGCTCAACATTGTGTTTTATAAGTTTATTAATGGCACCATCACAACAAATAATAGAGTTAGATGTTAATATTAAATTTTTTAAATATTTATTTTTAGGAAATAGACCATCAGCAATAATTACATTATGCTTGGCTAGAGGATAAATTTGCTGAAGAATATTTTTTAGCATATTGTTTCTGAATCCATAACCAATTTAAATAACCTATTACAGCTAAAATAGCAAAACT
>CALMTA010000229.1 GCA_937872505.1 uncultured Neisseriaceae bacterium
GTTTAGCATTTACACTCAAAGTAATGATATTACCCCAATCAGTTGCAAGAGTTGTCTTAAAATAGTGCATAACAATATCATAAAGTTCTTGCCAATAAGAACCATTTTGTATAATACTTGCTGGACTATCAGGGTTTATAATGTCATAAACAACCCCCATATAAGGCGGAGTAACAATATGAGGGTCTTCTATATCTCTATATTGACCTTCAATAGGACCTATTCTTGTATAGATAGTGTCATGTATGTCTATCTTTGTAATCTCCCAAAGTTCAGGTATCCATTCAAATTCTAAAGAAATGTCAGTAAGCGGATTAATTTTATACTCTTCCTCTACAATTAACTCTTCTATCTCCCCTGTTTCTAAGTTTATTCTTGTTAAGTGCCCTATCTCTTTCAAAGTCCTAAAGACATGGTGGGCTACTCTTATGTATCTATCATCCAACCATACCATAGGGTCATCTAAATCTTCTAAAATCTCCCAATTGTACATGCTTGGGTTAGGGTACATCTCTTCATGTCTATATTTGTCTCTTAACTCATCTAACTTTTCTTTATCCTTCTTTGACATATCATCTCCATACTCATCATAAATTTCAGCTAAAGTCATGTATTGACTATATGACCACCTGTTTCCTTTATGAATAAATATTTTATCAGGCCCTTTTGACATTTCATAATCAAAAAACAGAGGCTCAAGAGCTTCTATTTTTGGTTTTCTTGCGTTAGTTATTCTAACTAAACCCATACCAGAAATAAGACCATGCAATAAAGCTGTATCAAATGAATGTTTAGGCTTCTCTGTTTTTAGTTTTGCATTTAAAATATGTTGACCTTGCATTTCTTCTGGCAACCTAAACTCTTTAGACATAAATAAATCTATTTCAGGTGGAGCCATAGCTGCTTTTTTTTCTTCTCCTTGTTTCTGTATCTGTGCAGCTTCCTCTTCACTTTTTGCCTGTTCCATTGCTGCTTGTATCTCTTGGTCTATTGCACCAAAAACACTATTATATACATACTGCTTAGTCAACTCTAACTTCTCTCTACTTCTTTTAGATAAGCTATCTTGATTTAATGCAAATACTATTGGTTTTAATGGTCTCCTTATTTCCTCACCGTGTATAGCTTTTATAACTTTATCTACAATAGGATAAGAAACAAAAGGAACTGTAGAAGATAAGTTTTTATCTACAGGATTAGTTAAAAATTTATAATCTTCAGGTGTAGGCATACCTTTGTATATTCTATACAAGGCTTTCATTCTCTTAAATTTCTTCAAAGTTATATCATAGTAATGAGTATCGTAATACTCACACCTTTGCTTTGCCCACTCAAAATCGTTTTTTGACTTCTTACTATAAGATACCTTATCTCTAAGACAGTCTATATCAAAGTTAATTTTATTGCTCATATAATGATTGTTTAAACCAGGAAACTACAGGATTTGTTTCTTCGTTGAATTGTTTTATTTTCTTAGCTCTTCTACTTTCTAAAGATAACATCATTATTAACATAGAAGAAACCCTATCCCAGTTACCGTTTTTTCTATCGTACATCATAGCCTCTTGTAAAAATCCTTTGTCATAAACAAAGTCAATATTCCTATAAATTCTTATCTCGTTACCTTCATCATCAAATTCAGAAGTTCTTTTCTGCAAAAACCATTTAGCTAAAAGTTGTTCTGCATGTATCTTAATATCTTGATGTTCTATTGGATAACCATAATCTTCTTTCTTGTTTAGTGTAAAACTAATTGTATCTGACAAATGGTCATGCGGAGTTTTTTCCAATAACCTTATATTTCCTGAATACATACAATAGTTCTTCATACCTGGCAAGTTACTTTCTACAGCTATAACACCATTATAATATCTTGCTAACTTTATAGCTACTTCGTGTATGTCATCTACATCTTTATATCTACCAACATAAGCTGCTACTATCTGGTCATAAGCTCCATCAAATCCTTGGAAAGCTTTATGAACATAAATTGCCGCTAATGAAACACCACGAGTTAATTTGGTTATATTACTATCTCTAACAGGGTCATAAGATACAGTGTATAATCCTTTTGGAATATCCTCTGGGGGAGTTTCATAAATTATAACTGCTCCTGAAATATCCCCTTCACCTTGAAAGTTAAAATTCCATAAGGGTTTTAAGCTATTATCTGGAATAAATTTAACTCCATATTTTCTTGAACTGTCATAAGCAAGTTTTCCTACAGTAGCTATAGACTTAAAAACATCATTTTTATCTATCCACTCAATTTGAGCCATAATTTCAGCCTTGGGAAATACATTACCCGATTTAGATAAAAACATTTCAGAAGGCTTTATTGGTCTGGACATTATATGCTGTTCATAAGCAATTCCAGTATCCATAGACTTCTTTCTAAGCCTGTCGTTATTCTCTTCTTCTTTTGAAATCTCTAAAATTGCATTTCCTTGCTCATCTCTATGGTCTGTAACATAATACGAAGGTACAAAAAATCCTATCTTTCCTTTACCTTCATATACATCATCCCAACCTAAGCAATTATACGCCTCTGGATTTCTAAATATAATTTCAGACTGAATAATCTTATCCATGTCACCACCTGTACCTAAATACAAACCACTTCCAAACTTTCTTTGGTCAGTAGCCATAGACTGAGAGTTAGCTCCATGTACTATAAGTACATCTTCAAGTAGACCTACCTCCTCAATAGCCATTATAGTGTACCTTCCACCAACCCCTGCTTGTAAGTTTACAGGTGTAAATATCTCGTGACTTA
>CALMTA010000230.1 GCA_937872505.1 uncultured Neisseriaceae bacterium
GTTTAGCATTTACACTCAAAGTAATGATATTACCCCAATCAGTTGCAAGAGTTGTTTTAAAATAGTGCATAACAATATCATAAAGTTCTTGCCAATAAGAGCCATTTTGTATAATACTTGCTGGACTATCAGGGTTTATAATGTCATAAACAACTCCCATATAAGGCGGAGTAACAGTATGGGGGTCTTCTAAATCTCTATATTGACCTTCAATAGGACCTATTCTTGTATAGATAGTGTCATGTATATCTATTTTTGTAATTTCCCAAAGTTCAGGTATCCATTCAAACTCTAAAGAAATATCAGTAAGTGGATTAATTTCATACTCTTCTTCTACAATTAACTCTTCTATCTCCCCTGTTTCTAAGTTTATTCTTGTTAAGTGTCCTATCTCTTTCAAAGTCCTAAAAACATGGTGGGCTACTCTTATGTACCTATCATCTAACCATACCATAGGGTCATCTAAATCTTCTAAAATCTCCCAATTGTACATGCTTGGGTTAGGGTACATCTCTTCATGTCTATATTTGTCTCTTAACTCATCTAACTTTTCTTTATCCTTCTTTGACATATCATCTCCATACTCATCATAAATTTCAGCTAAAGTCATGTATTGACTATATGACCACCTGTTTCCTTTATGAATAAATATTTTATCAGGCCCTTTTGACATTTCATAATCAAAAAACAGAGGCTCAAGAGCTTCTATTTTTGGTTTTCTTGCGTTAGTTATTCTAACTAAACCCATACCAGAAATAAGACCATGCAATAAAGCTGTATCAAATGAATGTTTAGGCTTCTCTGTTTTTAGTTTTGCATTTAAAATATGTTGACCTTGCATTTCTTCTGGCAACCTAAACTCTTTAGACATAAATAAATCTATTTCAGGTGGAGCCATAGCTGCTTTTTTTTCTTCTCCTTGTTTCTGTATCTGTGCAGCTTCCTCTTCACTTTTTGCCTGTTCCATTGCTGCTTGTATCTCTTGGTCTATTGCACCAAAAACACTATTATATACATACTGCTTAGTCAACTCTAACTTCTCTCTACTTCTTTTAGATAAGCTATCTTGATTTAATGCAAATACTATTGGTTTTAATGGTCTCCTTATTTCCTCACCGTGTATAGCTTTTATAACTTTATCTACAATAGGATAAGAAACAAAAGGAACTGTAGAAGATAAGTTTTTATCTACAGGATTAGTTAAAAATTTATAATCTTCAGGTGTAGGCATACCTTTGTATATTCTATACAAGGCTTTCATTCTCTTAAATTTCTTCAAAGTTATATCATAGTAATGAGTATCGTAATACTCACACCTTTGCTTTGCCCACTCAAAATCGTTTTTTGACTTCTTACTATAAGATACCTTATCTCTAAGACAGTCTATATCAAAGTTAATTTTATTGCTCATATAATGATTGTTTAAACCAGGAAACTACAGGATTTGTTTCTTCGTTGAATTGTTTTATTTTCTTAGCTCTTCTACTTTCTAAAGATAACATCATTATTAACATAGAAGAAACCCTATCCCAGTTACCGTTTTTTCTATCGTACATCATAGCCTCTTGTAAAAATCCTTTGTCATAAACAAAGTCAATATTCCTATAAATTCTTATCTCGTTACCTTCATCATCAAATTCAGAAGTTCTTTTCTGCAAAAACCATTTAGCTAAAAGTTGTTCTGCATGTATCTTAATATCTTGATGTTCTATTGGATAACCATAATCTTCTTTCTTGTTTAGTGTAAAACTAATTGTATCTGACAAATGGTCATGCGGAGTTTTTTCCAATAACCTTATATTTCCTGAATACATACAATAGTTCTTCATACCTGGCAAGTTACTTTCTACAGCTATAACACCATTATAATATCTTGCTAACTTTATAGCTACTTCGTGTATGTCATCTACATCTTTATATCTACCAACATAAGCTGCTACTATCTGGTCATAAGCTCCATCAAATCCTTGGAAAGCTTTATGAACATAAATTGCCGCTAATGAAACACCACGAGTTAATTTGGTTATATTACTATCTCTAACAGGGTCATAAGATACAGTGTATAATCCTTTTGGAATATCCTCTGGGGGAGTTTCATAAATTATAACTGCTCCTGAAATATCCCCTTCACCTTGAAAGTTAAAATTCCATAAGGGTTTTAAGCTATTATCTGGAATAAATTTAACTCCATATTTTCTTGAACTGTCATAAGCAAGTTTTCCTACAGTAGCTATAGACTTAAAAACATCATTTTTATCTATCCACTCAATTTGAGCCATAATTTCAGCCTTGGGAAATACATTACCCGATTTAGATAAAAACATTTCAGAAGGCTTTATTGGTCTGGACATTATATGCTGTTCATAAGCAATTCCAGTATCCATAGACTTCTTTCTAAGCCTGTCGTTATTTTCTTCTTCTTTTGAAATCTCTAAAATCGCATTTCCTTGTTCATCTCTATGGTCTGTAACATAATAAGAAGGTATAAAAAATCCTATTTTTCCTTTACCTTCATATACATCATCCCAACCTAAACAATTATACGCCTCTGGATTTCTAAATATAATTTCAGACTGGATAATCTTATCCATGTCACCACCTGTACCTAAATATAAACCACTTCCAAATTTTCTTTGGTCAGTAGCCATAGACTGAGAGTTAGCCCCATGTACTATAAGTACATCTTCGAGTAACCCCACTTCTTCAATAGCCATTATAGTATACCTTCCACCAACCCCTGCTTGTAAGTTTACAGGTGTAAATATCTCGTGACTTA
>CALMTA010000231.1 GCA_937872505.1 uncultured Neisseriaceae bacterium
ATACATGGTCAAGATGGAATAATTGATGATAGAGGATATGTTTTAAATGATATAACTAATTCTATATTAGTGAAGCAAGCATTATGCTATGCTGAAGCTGGGGCAGATTTTGTGTGTCCTTCAGATATGATGGACGGTAGAATTGGTGTCATCAGAAAATCTTTGGAAGATAATGGATTTGTTAATACGGGAATAATGGCTTATGCTGTAAAATATGCTTCAAATTTTTATAACCCATTTCGCGAAGCTGTTGGCTCAGCTACTTACTTAGGTAAAAGTGATAAATTTAACTATCAGATGAATTCAGCAAATAGTGATGAAGCAATTCATGAAGTAAAATTAGATATAGATGAAGGTGCAGATATTGTAATGATAAAACCAGCATTAACATATTTAGATGTGGTTTATCGTATAAAAAATGTTTTTAATTTTCCCGTATCGGTATATCATGTAAGTGGTGAATATGCCATGTTAAAATTAGCAAGTAATGGCGGTATTATTGATTATGAAAAAACATTAATGGAATTAATGTTATGTTTTAAACGTTCAGGAGCTGATATTATATGGAGTTATGCAGCAATAGATGTAGCAGAAATATTAAAAAAGTTAGGAGTTTAAATTATGTCTAAAGAAAGAATTTTGGAATATATTGAGCAATTAAAACTGGGATTGTCAAAAAAATTTAATAAAGAAAAGATAGAATCAATATTTGATAAATATGCTAAGGCATTTAGTGAAGATTATTTGTCAGATTATACAATAGATGAAATAATAGAAGATATAGAAAAAATTGAGAGTTTATCAGAAACTAATCAATATGCCATAAGTTTATCTAAAGGTCAAGATTTTAATATTTGGCAAATTAAATTGTTAAAATATAAAGATCAAGTTAGTTTATCAAGGGGATTACCTATAATTGAAAATTTTGGAGTAAAACTTTTTGATGAACATCCATATAAGATTAATTTACAAAATGGTAATACAATTCATGTTTGTGATTTTGGGATAGAAGTTCCTTCTAATCTTATTGATAAACTTAATGATAAAGAGTTATTAAATTCATTTCAGGAAGCAATTGTAGAGGCATTTAATCGTAAAATTGAAAATGATGCATTAAATAATTTGATTTTATATTGTGGGTTAAATGCATATGATATTACTTTACTCAGAGCAATTACTCATTATCTAGTACAAACTTCATTACCATTTTCCTATCAATATTTAGGGGAATGTTTAAGAACTTACCCGAGTATAGCAAAAAATTTATTTGTTTTATTTAAATACAAATTTGATTTATCAGCCCATGATGAAAAAATGGCAGATAAAATTAGGAATGATATTAATAAAGAATTGCTAGAAGTTAATAATCTTAATGAAGATAGAATTCTCAAATCTTATTTAGCTGTTATAGATGCAATGCTTAGAACTAATTACTATCAGCGTGATTTAAACAATAATATAAAAAGTTATATATCATTTAAATTAGAATCAGGAAAGTTATCTTTTTTACCTTTACCCAAACCCTTATATGAAATATTTGTTTATTCAAGGCGTTTTGAAGCTATACATTTACGAGGTGGAAGAGTTGCTAGAGGCGGTTTAAGGTGGTCAGATAGAAGAGAAGATTTTAGAACAGAGGTTTTAGGTTTAGTTAAAGCACAGATTGTCAAGAATTCAGTTATTGTACCAACAGGTTCTAAAGGTGGTTTCGTTTGTAAAAAGCTACCTAATATTTCTGATCGTGAAGCATATATGGCAGAAGGAA
>CALMTA010000232.1 GCA_937872505.1 uncultured Neisseriaceae bacterium
TAAAAGATTGAGGGTGATCATCTGGTAACCCGACATAATCATCCATATTAAAAGTTACAACATTTTTAAAACTAATCAATTTTTTTTTATATAAATTGATTAGTTCTTTGTACATATCAAATGGAGTAGACCCTGTAGGCAGCCCTAGAACAAATGGGTTAGATTCTGTAGGTTTAAATTCAGTAATTTTTTTATATACATAATAGGCTGCCCATTTTCCTAAATTATGTTTTGAAATTAATAAACGCACAATAAATTCTCCAATTTAAAAATAGTTTAAACTTACTACTCTTTTACCCCTAAATTTCTTGATTTTACCCCTTGCAGCAAATTGGTTTCAATAGTTTCTAAAGAAACCCCTTTAGTTTCCGGTAAGTATTTAATACAATACCAAAAGCTCATTAAACAAACAACTGCAAAAAATGCGAAAATAATATTAATTCCAAATATATTTAATAAAACTGGAAAAGAAAAAGAAACCATAATATTAAAAACCCAATTAGCAGTGGCACCAATTGCAGCCCCTTCACCACGAACACTTAATGGAAAAATTTCTGAAATAATTAACCAGCCAAATAAACCAGTAGAAATAGCAAAAGCAAAAATATAAACTAAAATAGAACCGACACCTATCATCGATTCTACATTAGACATGTTCTCATGAAAAGTTAAAGCAACCATAGCTAGAGCAAATGCCATTAATAAACTCCCCCCAATCATTAAAGGTCTTCTCCCTAATTTATCCAATAATAATAAACCAATAATAGTTGATATTAAATTTACTAATCCTACTAATATAGTACTAAGAAAAGAATTATTTATTCCTAATCCTGCATACAAGAAAATTTTAGGCGCATAATAAATTATGGCGTTTATTCCACTTAATTGTTGAAAAAACATAATTATTATAGCAATACTTATAATTGGAACATTTTTTCTAGTAAATAATTCATTCCAATTTGATTTTTTATGCTCTAAGTTAAGGGTAGCTTTTATCTCTTCAAGCTCATTTTGAAATTTATTACCCCGTAATTTTCTTAATGCTTTAATAGCTTCTTCGTCTTTTCCTCGTGATAATAACCATCTTGGACTATCAGGCATAATAAATAAGCCAAGTAATAAAATTATAGCAGGTATTGTTCCATATAAAAACATTTCTCTCCATGGGTTAGTTGAAGTTGCTAAATAATAGTTAACTATATAAGTTAACAAAATACCAATAACTATAGCTAACTGGAAAAAAGATACTAATCTACCCCTTAAATGAGAAGGTGCTATTTCAGAAATATAGCTTGGTGCTGCAAATGATGCAATACCTATAGATAATCCTAATATAAACCGATAAATATATAATTCATTTATTGTTAAACTTTTTGCTAGACCATATGTTCCTAGAATAAAAAGTATCCCTGTCATAATGAGTAATTTTTTTCTTCCTACTTTATCAGCAATTTTGGAAACTCCAAGAGCACCAACGGCTGCTCCAAATAATAATATGCTAACAATAATTCCTTCTTGGTTGGGGTTAATAACAAAATCTTTTTTTAAAAAAATCAATGCTCCAGAAATAACTCCCGTATCATAACCAAATAGAACTCCAGACATACCAGCAATAATTGATGCAAATATAACATATAAAAAAGGATGTTGTGATTTAATTATTTGATTGGTCATAATGTTGCTAAATCTCCATAAAAAATAAAATTTAATTTATTTAAACATGATTATTGTAGCAGAATGGTGCTATTAATGATATATGCAGTGCAAAAAATAAATTGGTAACAAATTATTTTTTTAAAACTAAAGGCTGGAAATTTCTAAGATATTCAAAAGTATTAACTACCTTTGAATATGAAGGACTCCAAAATATAACACTACATGCAATGTCAAGCAAGTTTTTAGGGGTTGATAAATTATCTTTTATTTTTGAAAACTCAATAAACTCATGGTCAATATTAATATGCGGTTTTATTATTTCAACAATTTGACCTTCTATATTAGGAAAATTTAAAAAACCTACAAAAACTTTACTATCTATAATTTTTAGCTTATTGATTAAACCTAATTGAATAAGAATATTAATTTCTTCGATATTAATCCCAAAAGCTTTTTCATATACCCTTGTAAGAAGAGCTCCTCCACTCCTTGCTGCGATTTCAAGAAAAACAAGCTCTTTTGATCCTTTTTCTAAAAAAGCCTCTAAATGATAAACCCCTGCATTACAATTTAATTTTTTAAAAACCTTTTGACAAAATAACTTTAAATCATTAAATAATTTTTGATCTTTAATAGGAATACTACCTACTGGTTTTCCTTCAAAAAACCTGGCTAAAGCATAGCTACATTTACCCACCATAAAAAATTCAAGGTTTCCATTTATAATTATTGCATCACAATGAAATAGTTCTCCGTCAATAAATTCATCTATTTCAAATTCATAAGGAATATTTATCAGTTTATCACTTATATTATATAAAACATCTTTATTTGGAATATAGTGAGTTTCAATGCTACTAACAAGATCGATTGGCTTTATAAACATCGGGAAATTTAACATATTAATCAGATTATTTAAATAACGATCTTTATCCTTTAAATATTCAATTTTATCAAACTTAGAAAATTTAGGAATTCTAACTATATTTTCTAATTTTTCTTTAGAAATTACTTTATTTACAAAAGGTAATAATTCATTTAAAAGAGGTCCCCTAATTTTATATTTTTCACGCAGATAGCTACAAGTTAAATGAGTGCTATCTTCATTGGAAATTAATACAATATTAGAGGCGCCATATATTTTTACATAATTTTTTACTATATTTTCTACTGCATTTAAATCAATAGATTGAAAATTTCTACTAATTTCATATATTTCATTAAAACACTTTCTGTTCTTTTCACTCAGTTTATTTAGACAATATTGACTTGCAATAAGAATCATTTTTTTTGCAGAAGGAATTTTGGAAATATCACACTTAACATGAATAACATTATATAAAAAAATATAAATCATATAAATTACCTGATAGAGTTTTCACTTATGAGTTTTGCTATAGAATCTAGAGTGTTTAATATAAGATCTCGTTGGCTTTGATCAACTTTATCAGAAGATTTAACAAGATTTATTAAACTAGTAACTTTAGAATTTATAGTAGAAATTTTTTCTAAATTAGATTGAATGGTTTTTTCTTTTTCTTTTAATAAGGCTTGTTTTTCATTTTCAAAATCTGTAATATCTATAGCAAAGCCTAACATACCAATTACATCGCCATTACTATTTAAAATAGGTTGTTTTTGAGAAATAAAGAACCTATCGCCTTTAGCATTCTTAAATTTTTCTTCAACTCGTAAAAGTTTTTTTTCCCTCATTACCTGATTATCTATATCGTCAATTTTTTGGGCGGCTGCTTGATCCTCTAGTATTTGAAAGATAGTCTTTCCTATAAATTCTGTTGGGCTTGAAAAACCAAAATTAACTGCTTGATTCCAATTTCCTCCTTGGTATACCCCGTTAATATCTTTCCAAAATATATAAGGCATTACATTTATTAACATTTGAAAAATTCTAGTAGAGTTTTGTTGAGGTAATTTTAAATTCATTAAATAATATCCTTAAATAAATATTTTAAAACATTTAATTATTTTTACATATTTTTGCAAATTAATCAATAAAGAAAAATAGCCAGTTATTTTATTTAATCAGAAGCGATGACAACAAAATAAATAGCAAAGATTATAACAGATAATTAAAAATTTTTGGGATATTTTACGAGAGATATATATGAGTATTTTTATTGCTTTTATATTATTAAAATAAATATTAAAGATTTTAGTATTTTAATCCAATTGACAGCATGCCTCCAAACGTATTTTGATTTAAGTTATAATATATGTTATTTTTAGCATTAGTAGTACTACTAGAACTAGGCATAATTTGATCATAATAAGTGTTAAAACCTAGAATTAATGAACTATATAAATTCAATTTTGCACCAAGAGTAGAAGTGCTTCTCCACGTTCCTAAACCTAATCCTGAATTATCGTACATATTTGCTAATAATTGACTAAAATATATTTCAATTTTATCATTAATTAAATATTCTAATTGAATACCACCACCATATTGGATATACATATCATGTGATAATTGATACAATAATGTTGAATTTTGAGAAATTGTATATGTATTAATATTCATTATTAAACCTGAATTAACATACGGAATAACTTGTAAATAATTATTAACCAAAGGAAATGCATAGCCTAAAGAAATAGTGGCATTACCGGGAAAAGTTAAAAAAGTAGGTGCATAATTATTTAATTTAGATGTTGAAATATTAGCTTGAGAAATACTATTAATTAATTGAGCATCAACCAATAGCCATAACCCATAATCCCATAAATGAGTAACATTTAAATCAAGATAATTTGTAGTAGTGCCTATTTTAGTTTCATTTGGATTATTAGGGTTATATGATGATGAAGTAGTAAACCCTAAACCCAATAAATACACATTATCAAAATCCAGAAACTTTTCCCCCACAAAATTATCCTCTAAAATATTAGAAGATAAATTTTTCGCCCCATATGCATAAGCAATTGATAATAACCCACCAAAGGTACTTTGATTTACGTTTCTATATGTATAAGAAATTGGGTTATAACCTACATTTGGATCTAAAATATTTATTTGATTATAAAAACCTTCTACACCTAGTTGAAAACTATCAGTTATATTAAATTTTGCTCCAATAACTGATGTTAAATTTAAAGCACTTAAATCAATACTGCCTTTACTTCTATCATTTAAGTAACCTATTAATTGATCAAAGTATAATAAAATCCCATTATTAATCATATATTCAATTCTGCCGCCACTACCAAATAAATAATAAAAGCTATTATTAAAACCAGCAGCAATAATTGACACTCCATTATAATTTAACTGTTTACCTATAGCTAAATATGGAGTTAATTGTAATTGTTGATTTAAAAGAGGGAATGAATAACCAGTTTTAAGAGTTAAGGCTGCAGGTAATCCTAAACTTTGAATATTATTAGCGAAATTATTCATATTTGGGATAGTAGAACTAAATACAAACAAACCATTAACATCAAACCATATACCATCATCGAACAATTTTTCAATATTTAAATTAAATGAATTATTATTAATGGTTTGTTGTAAATTCATATTTGCTTTATTGTATAAAGTGCTTGAACTATAACTATAGCCTATTGAAACTTTATTGTCAAATCTTCGAAATTTATCGTTTTCAAAAGCAAAAGAACAAGTAATTATATTAATTAGAAAAACAAATAACTTTTTATTCATTAAAATTCAACACCATTTTTATAATAATTTTTAATTTTATTATCTGAATTATATTGATAATAATATATTTTATAAATATTTTTATATTCTTTTTTGAGATAGTTGATTATTATACCAAATACGATTATATTTTTATTTAATAATAAAATATATATTTTCATAATAAGTAAATTAATATGAAAAAAAGCATTTTATGTGATGCATTTTTAATATAGAATAGTGGACTTAATTTTTTAAAGGTAAATTTAAATGAAAAAAATACTTTCCTTACCAGTATTACTCGGTTTTATGTTAATGGGGTGTTCTACAGCTTCTACTACAATATTACCCCAAGGTAATAATTGTTTTTCAGCTGTAGCAATATCATACTCACAATCGGATGCTCTTGAAGAAGGAATGAAAAAAGCACATGAAATATGCCAAAACTCAGGAAAAATACTTAAAGTTTTAGATACTAAGACTAAATATACTGGCGGTGTAGATCAAAACGTAAAGCAAGCAATATCAGCAGTTTCCCTTGCAACAGGAAGTTATGTAAGTCCACATGATAAAGACGACTATACTGTTACTATCAAATTTAAATGCATTAATTAATAAATAATTCTGGGGTATTATCAATGCCCCAATAACATAAAGATATTTTGTAATTACTTTGGTATTTATTTAATAAATCAACTAATTTATTTTTCCACATAGAATGGCTTAAAACAATTTTAATATAATGATGTATTAAAATAATGTATCCCGCTGGCGTATCTGTTTTATCTTCAGGAATATAAAAATTATTGCTACTATGCAATTTTATTTTCATGGTTCTATCAAATAAACGTACATAATGAGCACATAAATTTCTTATATATGTTAGCCAGTTTAGATGATTTTTAAAACCTTCAACAGTTTCCCCGAAATGTTTAGCAATTAGTTTTGAATCTTCTACATTTAAATATGAATATATTTTAGCAATATCACCTAAACTAAACTTTTCAATTAAAATCCATATAGGCAAATCTTCTGAATATTGATTAATGTAGTCTTTAATTTCATTTTCATCGCCATATTCATGCTTTATTTCTTTAGTCAAATTAATAAAAGCAATAAATGATTTTATACAATTAAATTTAGTTCTATCTTTATACCAAAATGGATTATCATAATATTTTTCACATAAAATATTTACTAATAATGCTTTTATCGATGCTTCTATCATTTCAATAGCTTCAAGAATTAATAAACGTAATTTTCTATCTAAATTATAATATTTCATTACTTTGGTAAAAGGCTCACCTCTTAATTTAAAAAAATATGTATTTAATCTATAATAATTAATATTCGTCAATGATTTTTCAACTTCTTCAAGTGGAATATCCATTTCTATATTGTATTTAGATTTTAATCTATCAATTTGTTGGGAAATAGAATATGAAGTTTGTTTATATTTTTGACTCATATAAATATTTGCCTTAAAATATATTTTTTCTAATCTATAATCGCCGCCGTTTCAATAATAACTGGTTCAGCTGGCACATCTTGATGAGGGCCTATAGTTTTTGTTTTTACTGTTTTAATTTTATCTACAACATCAAATCCTGATATAACCTCACCAAATACTGCATAGCCAAAGCCTTGCATATCTTTAGCTCTAAAATTTAAAAAATCATTATCTTTAACATTAATAAAAAACTGAGAACTTGCTGAGTGAGGGGCCATAGTTCTTGCCATAGCTATAGTATATTTATTATTTTTTAAACCATTTGCTGCCTCATTTTCAATTTCTTTTTGTGTAGTTTTTTGATGCATATTTTTATCAAAACCACCACCTTGAATCATAAAATCATTAATAACTCTATGAAAAATTGTTCCATTATAAAAACCTGATTTAATATAGTTAACAAAATTTGCTACAGTAATCGGTGCTTTTTCCTCATTCAATTCAATTTCTATTATTCCATAGTTTGTATTAAAAACAGCCTTCATAATTTTCCTTTAAAAATTTTTTCATAAACTTAACACTAGATATTATACGTTAATTTAGCTATCCTTATTAAATATTAATAATTTAATACTAGAACTTTATAATCTTATATTTTTCTAAGAGTTTTATTCATTGCTGCAAATATAATTTCTGCTTTTTCTCCTACATAAATATGTGTTATTAAATTATTAATATTTACTATTTTTATTAAATTATTTTTAATAATATCATGGTCAATAATAACCCTTTCATATAAAACTACCCTAATCCTTGTTAATGCAAGTAAACTTATACTATCAATATTTTTTATTCCACCTAATATTTTAATTATATCCACTGCTAACTTATAATCATTATCTGTAATAGATTCTTTATCTAGATTTATTTTACTTATTGTTTTAGATTTTTGATTTTCTACAATTTTAATACCCATACAATCTCTTATTTCTGACGCTATGATATCGGCACTAGGTCCTACAATGACTTGTACATTATCTTTAGCTGGCATAACTACTCCACGAGCTCCTAATTTTGTCAATTTATCTTTATCAATAATTGAAGAATTTTTAACAATTAATCTTAATCTAGAAACACAGGAATCCACTGAAACTATATTTTTATCACCTCCTAAAGCTTCCATAAATTGTACTCCTCTAGAAGTACTTTTATTTATATCTATTTCATTTTTATTCATATCTCGACCAATAGTAGATAAATTATATTTACGAATAAAAAAATCAAAAATACCATAATATAATGCGAAAAATAATAATCCAACTGGAAGCAAATAAATAGGATTAGTACCTTGTTTAAAAAATAATAAATAATCAACTAAGCCGGCAGAAAAAGTAAACCCTAAATGTACATTTAAAGAATACATAATAACTAAAGATAACCCTGATAGTATGGCGTGAATAGCAAATAAAATAGGAGCTAAAAAAACAAATGAATATTCAATAGGTTCAGTCACCCCTGTAACAATTGCCGTTAAAGCCATTGATAATAGTAAACCACCAACAATTGGTTTATTTTCTTTAAAAGCATTTTTATACATAGCCAAACAAGCACCAGGTAGCCCAAACATCATAATTGGAAACCACCCTGCCATAAAAAAACCTGCACTTTTATCACCAGCCATAAATCTGGCTATATCACCATGAGCAACTACTTTATTTATACTTTGGTAATCTCCAAATACAAACCATACTAAATTATTTATAACATGATGTAATCCTGCAACTAATAATAGTCTATTTAATGTACCATAAATAAATAATCCTACTCCGCCAGATTTAAGTAACCATACACTAAAAATTTTCAAACTATCTTGAATAGGTGGCCAAATAAAACCTAAAATTATGCCAATAAAAACAGCTGTAATTCCCGTTATTATAGGAACAAATCTTTTACCGCCAAAAAATGCTAAAAATTCAGGTAGCTTTATATCTTTGAATCTATTATAAAGAGCTGCAGCAATCAAACCAATAAGAATTCCTCCCAATACCCCAGTATCTATGCTTTTATTAATATTATTTAAAATACTGGTCATAATTAAGAAACCAACAGCGCTAGCTAATGCAGCTGCTCCATTATTATCTTTTGCAAAACCAATAGCCACACCTAGGGCAAATAAAAAGGGTAAATTATTAAAAATAGCACTTCCTGCATCAGCAACATATTTTATATTTAATAAATCAGGTTGCCCAAAACGAAGTAATATTCCTGCAATGGGTAATAACGCAATAGGTAGCATTAATGCACGACCTAATTGTAAAAGATAATCAAATTTTATTTTCATCTTAAACCTATAAATATATTTTTTATAAAGCAAAGAACTCTTTATTTAATAATTGCCTAACTGCAAAAGAATTAGGAAGCTCTAAACATTCTTCTGCTACTTTTTTACATTTTTTAAACTCTAAATTTGCAATTAATTTTTTATTTTCAGCAATTGAATTTAAATTCATAGATAATTCTTCAATTCCTAATCCAATTAAAAGAGGAATTGCTAATTTTTCTGAGGCCATTAATCCACAAATAGATACTGGTTTATTATTTTGTTTTGCACTTTTTACTATTTGATTAATAGCTCTTATTACCGATGGATGGAAGTGATCAATCTTATTAGATATTTTAAAATTATTGCGGTCTGCAGCTAAAATATATTGCGTTAAATCATTGGTGCCTATTGAAAAAAAGTCTACTTGTTTTGCAAAAATATCACTCATTAAAGCAACTGATGGAACTTCAACCATTATTCCTAACTTAGGACTTATTAAAAGATTCAAGCTTTGTTTAATTTTTTCTATAACTTCTTTAACTTCAAGATATTCTTCTATAGTAGCTACCATTGGTAACATTATCTTTAAATTTCTTGCAATATTTTCATTTTGTAAAACTTTCAATACTGCAGTTAATTGATTAATTAAAAACTCTTTATATTCTAAACACAGACGTATCCCTCTAAGCCCTAAAGCGGGATTATCCTCAATCGGTAGCTGTAAATAATTAATTTTTTTATCACCACCAATATCTAAAATTCGCAAAACAAATGGTTTATCAATTAATTTAAGTATAATATTTTTATATATTTCTTCTTGCTCATCAATAGTGGGTGCCAAATTACGATCTAGAAAAATAAATTCAGTCCTGAATAAACCAACCCCGTCTGCTCCTGAAGAAATAATATCATTAGCTTCTGCTAAATTAGCAATATTAGCAAAACATTTTATCATTTTATTATCAATTGTAATTGCTGGTTTATCTTTATATTCTAAATTTGCTATATTTTCTTTTTGAACTTTTTTTAAATAATCGTTTACTTTTTCTAATTCATCTTTAGTTGGTAAAATATTTAGAAACCCATTATCTGCATCTAAAATTACCTCTATATTTTCATCAATATTTAAAATAGTTTTATCAACCCCTACCAGCAATGGGATTTTTTTTGCTTTAGCTATAATAGATACATGAGAAGTAATTCCACCATTTATAGAGATTAATCCTACAATATTTTTATTTAAATTTAATAATTCGCTTGGTAATAATTCTTCAGCCACCAAAATTATAGGCAGATTTTGATTATTATCAGATAAAGACATCAATTGTTTTAATATAACATTGGGCATTTCTAATAAAATTCTATTTTCAATATCTTTTAAATCCGTTTGTCTTTCAATTATCAATTGATTTTTTGTTTCTGCTAACATTTTGCAATGATAATTTATAATATTTTGTAATGCAAATTCTGCGGTTTTACCTTTATTAATTAAATCAATTACTCCTTCAATAATTTGCGGGTCATTGACAATTTGCTTATGTGCTAACAAGATATTATTTTGAATTAAACTATTGTATAACCCATCTAGTTTATTTTGTTTAAAAATATTATCTTCTATACCTTTTTTTACTCTATTTAATGCAGTCTCAAATCTATTTTTTTCAACTTCTACATTATCTGCATTTTCTCTTATTTCAAATGAAGTTTTGTGTAATTTTATTAATTTTCCACTTACAATTCCCTCTGATGCACAAATACCATAATATTTATTATTTAAAACTTTTGGCTTTTCTAAATCCAAGTATGATGGTACAGATGTTTTAACCTCTTCATATACCATATTAAGTGTATTAATTATAGTTTCTATTTCATCTTGGGAAGAAGCAATTATTTGAACTTTATCGCCATATTCAATTGCCAATCCTAAAATTGACACAACACTCTTTAAGTTTGCTGTTTTATCATTTTTTTTAATTAATACTTCCCCATTATAATCACGTGCCACTGTACTTAATAATGCCGCAGGTCTTGCATGAATACCATGAGGATTTTTTATTTCAATGATTTCGGATTTTATTAAATTATTAGATTGATTTACTAAATTTTTATCTTTTTGATAACTTTGTGTGATTAGCATTATAGGTTTTGCTAAAATAGTAAAATGCTGCTCTATATTTTTTACAGAGAATGATTTTTCGTCTAAATCTAAAAGAACAATTGGGCTAATTAAAGATTTTGCATGCAATGCTATATAATCTAAGTCTATTTCTCCTAATATTTGCCCAGCTTTGACATTATCTCTTTCCTTGATAAAAATATTAAAACCTTTTCCTTTTAAATTTACTGTCTCTAAACCAATATGAATTAAAACTGTAAATTTATTATCAAAGCTAATTGTAATAGCATGATTAGCTGAGTGTACTGATTTAATAATACCAGAAATAGGTGCATAAATTTTATATTCTAAAGGATCAATAGCTACGCCAGGGCCTAACATTTTAGTAGAAAATACTTCATCTGGGACACTCATAATATCTACAACTGCACCAAGTAATGGCGGAAATATTTCTATAATTTGCTGCATTAAAATAAACCTTAAATTTATAAAGCTATAGTATATCAAATTTTTAGCTAATTAAAATATAACTATTTTTTCTCAAAGCCACATATATGGCAATTTTGAACTGAAATAGGAAGCTCCAAATTATTTTGTTTTAATAATTTTTCATTAGTTAATATATCATAACTTTTACCATCAGCTATTACTTTCCCCTTTCCTATAATGATTACTCTATTACAAACCTCTAAAGCCATATCTAAATCATGTGTTGCAATAATTTTTGTTTGTTTAAAATTTTTAATTAAATCAATTAATCTTCTTCTACCTGCTAAATCAAGCCCACTACTTGGTTCGTCCATAATTAAAATACTTGGATTCATCACTAATGCAGTAGCAATTGCTACCTGCCTTTTTTCACCCCCGGATAATTGGTAAATTAATTTATCTTGTAAATGTAAACCTTCTACTCTGGCTAATGCGCGTAAAACCATAGCATGAACTTTAGCTTCTTTAAATTTAAAATTACGGGGAGCAAAGGCTAACTCTTCAAAAACTGTAGGCATAAATAATTGATCATCTGGATTTTGAAAAATTACTCCAGTTTGTTGCAAAATATTTTGTAAATTTTCTTTTTTAATTGGTTGATTACTAATTGATATTTCTCCAGTTTGAGGAAATAATATCCCTGTCAAGAGCATGAGTAATGTCGTTTTACCAGCACCATTACCTCCAATAATAGCAATCGATTCTCCTTTATTCAATTTTAAAGAAACATAATCAAAAATTAAATTCCCTCGGGAATAACTAAAACCAATATTATTTAATTCAATATGTTTTTCTTTCATAGTAATGCCTTTACGAAAGCTAACATAAAATCAGTATACTTAATCATAAATAAAAATAAAGACCAAAATAATAAATACATTATGTCCATTAATCCAAAAGCAAAATTTTTATTAGTATAAAACTCACCCGAAAATCCTCTAAGACGCATTGCTTGATAAATATTTTGAGCTCTCATATAACTTCTAACTAGGATTTGACCTAATATTGCACCTTGAAAACATTTAAAGATATTACTCTTTTTTGGTGAACGTAATTTATGAGCAGCGTACACTATCCTCATCTCTTCAATTAATAAATTAAAATATCTATAGGTTAATAAAAATTGTAAAATTAAGATTTGAGGAAAATATAGTTTACGAAAGCAAATAGCTAACCTTTCTATTTCAGTAGTAGCAATTAATAGCATTATAGCAAAAGTTGTAAGTATAGATTTTATAATTATAGAAATAATTAATAATAATATATCAGATATAACAAAACTGAATAATTTAGCTTGTGTATAAGTATCTAAAATTAATATGAGAAGTAATACTAGTACTATTGGCATAATCCATAATAATCTTTTAAAAAAAGTTTTTATAGGTATATTAGAAATTAATATTATTGATAATGGATAAAGAAATATTGGGATTTGTTTTGCTATTTCATATTTATTGAATGATATTATAGTGTAAATTACTAAAATCGTAGTAATTAATTTAGTAAAGGGATTAAGCAAATGAATAAATGATTTATTTTTAGCTAAACTGTCTAACGTTCTAAGTTGTGTCATAGAATTAATAAAATTAGACATAAACCTCCCCTAACATATTTTTTTTACTCTCGAATTTACTATATTTAAATATAACATTCCCGGATAAACCTTCCAAATAAAGTTAACAACTGTAGCAGTAATAACTCCCTCAATAATAGAAAAAATAAAATTGATTGAATGCATTAAAAGTATAAAATTAGTAATAGGCATTATAAATTTTTTTGATAAAATAGTTTCCCAAACTACACCAATAGTGCCTAATTGAGTTGCTATAATTGTTGATAAAAATACTGCAATATAAATTTTATTAGTTGAATATCCATGCTTAATAATATTACTATAAATTAGCGGATAAGCAATAAAGGAAGGGCAAACCCCCATATTAAAAATATTGCACCCCAAGGCAAATATCCCACCATCCATAAAGAAAAATGCTTGAATAATAATTACTGAACAAATAGTTATAAAACCTGCATAAGGTCCTAATAATATACTTAATAACATTCCTCCAACTAAATTACCATGTACTCCAGTATTTGGAATAGCAAAATTAAAAATTTGTAGTATAAAAACAAATGAACTTAAAACCCCCATTAATGAAATCTTTTCCTCATTTGGGTTTTGCTGAACTCTTTTAATTGCAAATGCTAATACTAACACAGAAATAATTAACATAGAAACTGCTACTACAGGTGATAAAAATATATCAGTTATATGCATTTGCTCATCCTAAATTTTAATAATATTAATTCCTATATTATAACCTTTATTTACTTCTTACATGAAAAATATTAAATTAATTTAAAGGGTAAATGCATTGTCTTATTATTTAGTAACAAAATTGTTACTTAAATTTATTGATAATACAATGTTAAAATACCTTAAAAGAAAATAATTATAGGAAAATTTCATGAAAAAAACAATAAAAATTAGTATTATTTGCGTTTTATTAATGAATATAGCAAATTTATATGCTGATAGTACAACCAATTTTGATCTTGAAAAGTTTTTAAGTGCTGATAAAACATCAGATTTTATTGATAATTATCGTACAGCAAATCAATACGGTGGTTATGGTCAAGATGAGCTTAGACTTTTTTCTGCACAAAAGTCTACGAGAACACCTTTTAATTCTCTCGATTTAAATGAAGCAGATGAATTCTTATTAGCCGGAGCCTCAGGATATAGTATATTTTTTAATAGAAATTATAAAATTACTGGGTTTGCTAAATTTTTTACCCATGTAAATCATAATATGCAAAATTATGAATTAGGTAATTATCCTTTAAATTTGGCTCTACATAATGTAGTTAGCCAATGTAGTCTTAAAAATGAATCCTTAACTAATTTTAGTATAAATCGTCCTACAACACGAACTGGTTCTATAGTATATATTTTTACCACTAAAAATAGTGCCGGAAAATGTTCACAGTCTTTATTTGATACATATCAAAAAACAATTGATTGTAAAGTAATGACTTCTAGTTGTTATATAGATTAATAAGTGATTAATGGCTTTGGTTAAGTGTACAGTGATTAACAAAAGGTAAATTTTTCTATAAAATATTCTTAAATGCCTGTAAAATATTTTTATAATTAATTTTGGAAACTACCGAGCCTTTATTTAATGCAACTTTACCTATTTTCTCTAACAATACACAATATATTTCATTATTTTTATTTTTCTTATCTATCAAAGTTGCTTTAACAATATTTTCTATATTTTTATCTGATAATATTTTCAGAGTTATTTTTAATCTCTTAAATAAATTAATAATTTTAATATAATCAGATTTATCTAATTTTCCCA
>CALMTA010000233.1 GCA_937872505.1 uncultured Neisseriaceae bacterium
GGAAAAATGATTTAATTCCTCGTGAAGTTTTACAACCTGGTGATGTAGTTAAAGGGTATTTAGATAAAAATAATCTTACGATTAAAAATGGTAGAGTATTAATAAGTAGAACAAGTAATGAGTTTTTAGCTAAATTACTAGAAAACAATGTTCCTGAAATTGCTACTCACAGAGTTGAAATAAAAGGTATTGCCCGTGAACCAGGCTTTAGGGCTAAAGTAGCTGTTACTACTAGTGATACACGGATAGATGCTAAGGGAGCATGCATTGGTTTTAGAAATCAACGAATTGATGGTGTTACTGCAGAAATTGCCGGAGAGAAAATTGATATTGTTGAATTTGATCCTGTATTAGCTCAATATGCAATTAATGCGCTAGCTCCTGCAGAAATTGACAGTATTGTTGTTGATGAAGAAAAGCATGTTATAGAAGTTATTGTTGAAGATGATAAACTAGGTTCGGCTATTGGTCCTGATGGAGTTAATGTTAGGCTAGCAAGCAAATTAGTGGGATGTGTGATTAATCTATATAGTAAAACAGAATCTATAAATAAGAGGCACGACACTAAATCAGATCTTGTTACGATGTTTAATACCAACCTTGATGTAGATGATGATATATCAGAAATTTTAATAGATAATGGTTTTACTTCTTTGGAAGAAGTAGCATATGTTGATTCTAAAGAATTAATTAATATTGAAGAGTTTGATGAGGAATTAGTTAAAGAGCTGCAGGAAAGAGCTAAAAACAAATTATTATCTAAAACAATTCTATATAAAGAAGATATGGATAATTTAGCAAGAGGGTTAAATACAATTGTTAAATTTTCTCGAGATGTTTTACTTAAATTAGTTGAATCTGGTATTGTGAGCTTAAATGATTTTGCTGATTTGTCTGGTGATGAATTAATGGAAATAATTGATATTGATTTAGAAACAGCAAATAAGTTAATTATAAAAGCACGTGAAGAATCTGGATATTTTAATGAATAAGGTGATTTATATGTCAACTACAATTAAAGATTTTGCAATGGAATTAAACGTAAGTCAATCTGAGTTATTGGAAAAATTAATTAAAGCAGGTATTGAAAAAACTGCACATGATGCAATATCTGATGAAGATAAAAAAAATCTAATTAAATTTTTGAATGGAGATGAAAAAGTTGTTCCTAAAAAATTATCTTTAACAAAAAAGAAACCAGTTCAAATAGAAAGTAAAGCTGATGAAGTAAAACCAGCCGTTAAATCTATAGATAATGGTAAGATAAAGGTTGAAATTAAGCGAAAAAAAGTATTAGTTAGAGATAAAATTGAAGTAGATGAAAATAAACATTCGGAAGAAAATGTACCTGTAGAACCATTCGAAGCTACAAAAAATGAAAAAGTAATTAAGGAAGATGAAACTACACCAATTTTACAGGCTAGTACTGAAAGTGTAATAGAGCCTAATTTTTCGCTTGCACCTGAAAAACCAAAGGTTAAAATAAAATCTATATTAGAAGAAGATTTACATGAGAAAAAAGGGGGTAAAGGCGGGGTAGGTAAAATATTAAAAAAACCTAATAAGATGAAAATTATTGGTAAAACTGATTCTAGTCTAGATGATATAGATGAAGCAATTGAAGATGTAGATACAATTTTAGTAGATGAAGATGAGAAACCTTTTGCTAAAAAACATGCTATACCAAAACAAATGAAAATTCCTAAAGTTCAAGAGTTTCAAAAGCCACTTAAGCAACAGCAACTTGAATTAAATATTCCTGAAACAATTACTGTTAGTGATTTAGCACATAAAATGTCAGTTAAATCGTCAGAGGTAATTAAGCATTTAATGAAAATGGGTGTAATGGCTTCTATTAATCATTCATTAGATCAAGATACTGCGATTTTGGTAGTTGAGGAAATGGGACATAAAGCTATTGCAAGCCTATCTCTAGATCCAGAAATTTTCTTAGAAGAAGTTACAAGACATAATGAGGAGTTAGTTGCGCGTCCGCCAATTGTTACAGTAATGGGGCATGTAGATCATGGCAAGACTTCTTTGCTAGATTATATACGTAAATCAAAAGTAGTAAAAGGTGAAGCAGGTGGCATAACACAGCATATTGGTGCTTATCATGTAAATACAGGGCACGGTATTGTAACTTTTCTAGATACTCCAGGACATGAAGCATTTACAGCATTAAGAGCCCGTGGAGCTAAGTTAACAGATATAGTAGTATTAGTTGTTGCTGCAGATGATGGAGTTATGCCACAAACTATAGAAGCTATCCATCATGCAAAAGCTGCCAATGTTCCCATTGTCGTTGCAATTAATAAAATGGATAAGGCGGGGGCTAATCCAGATAGAGTAAAACAAGAGCTTACTCAGCATGAAGTAGTAAGTGAGGAGTGGGGCGGTGATATAATGTGTGTGCCAATATCAGCGTTAACCGGAGATGGAGTAGATAATTTATTAGATGCTATTTTACTTCAGGCAGAAGTACTTGAACTGAAAGCACCTATTAATACTCCAGCTAAAGCTGTAGTTATTGAATCTCGTTTAGATAGAGGTAGGGGTTCAGTAGTAACGGTATTAGTACAAAGCGGGACATTGCATAAGGGGGATATGGTATTAGCAGGTATTACATATGGCAAAATAAGAGCTATGATTGACGAAAAGGGTAATCAAGTGAAAACAGCTGGACCAGCTATTCCTGTTGAAATTTTGGGTTTAGCAGATGTTCCTTCAGCAGGCGACGATATGATTGCTGTTAGTGATGAAAGAAAAGCAAGAGAGATTGCTTCTTTTAGGCAAGAAAAACTGCGTCAGGAAAAATTAGCGAAGCAGCATGCAGCTAAATTAGAAAATTTATTTTCTGGTATTAAAGAAGGTGAAATCAAATCTATACCAATTATTATAAAATCTGATGTTCAAGGTTCTTTTGAAGCGATTGCTAATTCATTACAAAGGCTGTCTACAGATGAAATTAAAGTGCAAGTAATTCATGCAGCTGTAGGAGGGATAAATGAATCAGATATTAATTTAGCGAGTGCTTCAGGAGCTTTAGTAATAGGTTTTAATACTCGAGCAGATAATAGCGCAAAAAAATTAGCTGAAAGTAATAATATCGAACTTCGTTATTATAATATCATATATGAAATTATTGATGATGTTAAATTAGCAATGAATGGTATGTTATCGCCAGAGAAAAAAGAAAGCATTACTGGTAATGTTTCTGTAAGGCAAATATTTACGGTAGGTAAATTAGTAATTGCGGGTTGTATGGTTGTTGATGGTGTAATTAAGCGTACTTCAAAAATACGTGTAATTCGAGATAATATGGTTATTTATGATGGTGATCTTAGTTCGTTAAAGCGTTTCAAAGATGATGTAAAGGAAGTTAAATCAGGTTATGAGTGCGGCTTATCGATAAGTGATTATAATGATCTTAAAGAAGGTGACACCGTAGAAGCATATGAGATAACTGAAGTACAAAGGACCATATAATTTATATAGTCATGCTAAATATTTAGCATGACTATATTCTTAATTTAGAATTCCTCTCTAATATTTTTATTTATTCAAAATACTCCTAAAATTACAATAATTAAATTATTATAGGCTATTTTTAAAAAAATTTAAAAATTTTTATAAGTATTTTTCATTCTTATTTTTATAATTAATTAAAGTATAACATATTATTAATTAATAAAAAATAGTGCTTATTGAATTTTTTAAAATTTCACAATAGCCAAATTTTGCTATTGCAATATATTGGGCTTTTATATATAATTTTGTGCTTTTTACCCGAAAAATTAATTTTATAATGATTGATTTTTCTTATGAAAATTTAAGCTTAAAAGCCCATTTTAAAAGTCATGTAAAAGGATAATTAAATTGATAAAGGTTAAAATATTAAATACCCCTGAATTAATTGAAGATGCTTGTGCTTTATTGTATGAAGTTTATATAGAAGAGTGTTCCTGGAAATTTAAAATAGATAATCCATCACAGCTTAGAATTGAAGTTAAGAATAATAGAAAATTACTAAAAGATAGATTCACAGATTATGCAACATGGTTTGGGGCTTTTGATGAGGATGAACTTATTGGTTGTGGTAGGTTATGTGGTGTAGATAAACAAAATAAATTAGAAGTAGAAAAATATAAAAGCAGTAAAGTAATAAATAAATATTTACCACAAAATAAAGACTATTGTTTTGAAATTACCCGAGTCGCGGTTAGAAAAAAATATGCAGGAAGAGGTGCTGTAAAACGTTTGTTTTTAGCTTTATTTAAATATTGTGAAGCAAATCATTGCTCAATTATTGCTTGTACTTTTAATGGGTACTTAAAGTATTTATTTAAAAAAATTGAGTTTCCTTTGTTAATTGAGAATGCTTTTAAATACGAAACGCATGATTTAAATCCAGTAAATTTTTATTTTGCTGAATATGAAAAATCAGAAATCAAGTATATGATAAAGTTTCTAGAGGCATTATTTAATGATAAATGCAATAAAATTAATTCTAAAATATTTAAGGCTTTAGAAATTGTTGCTCCAGTTTTGCCAATTCCACTTTATTGGCATGATGATAATGGGGTAGTTGTAGGAATAAATGAGCATGCATTAAAAGGTATTGATAATTCAAGTGATATTATAGGAAAAACGCCTTATGAATTTTATCCCAAAGAAATTGCTGAACATATATTAACTCATAATATGCAAGTTATGTTATCTGGTGAAACTCTTTCGCAAGAGGAGTATATTGAAGATGTTTCTACTAAGCAGAAAAAGTATTTTTCTTCAGTAAAGTCTCCCTTATATGATGAAGACGATAAAGTAATTGGCATAGTTGGATCATTTATAGATATTACTTCTGAGAAGGAGGCACAAAGGTTAGCACTTGAAAATGAAGCTCATAAAATTGAAAATGAGCGCCATAAAACTATAGTTGAAGAACAAGAAAAATTTAGAAAAATTGTAGGGCAAATGGTTCATGATATTCAATCGCCTTTAGCCAGTTTGCGAACTATTGTTGAATCGGCAATTAATGTTCCAGAGAATGATAGGATAACGTTACGTAATGCTGCTATGAGTATAACTGATATTACTACACATATGCTTAATAAATATAAAAATAATTGTAATACTCAAAGTGAGCAAAGGCAACCCCTGCTTTTATCTGCTGAATTATTGAAGATTCTAAGTGAAAAACGTTATGAGTATAAAAATTTAGCCATTGAATTTATTTCTGATTTTCATAAAAATGCTAAATTTAGTTTTATTAATATTGAACCAAGTAGTTTTAAGAGAATGATATCTAATGTTATTAATAATTCTATAGATGCTTTAGAAAACAGAAATAATGGTAAAGTAACTATAAAATTAAATATGACAGTGGAATGGGCGATTGTTTCAATAGAAGATAATGGTTGTGGGATGTCTGAAGAATTAATCGATAAAATAACTAATAATTTTAGAGTTACAGATAAAAAAAACGGCCATGGTATAGGTCTATCGCAAATTCGTGATACATTGGAAAATAATTATGGCAAGCTTCTAATAAATTCTACTGTAGGAGAAGGAACAAAAGTAATTTTAATGTTTCCTAAGATTCCTGTACCTAGTTGGATAGCTGAGGAAATCAACATATTCGAAGATGATATTGTCGTAATAGTAGATGATGAAATTTCTATCCATGGGGCATGGGATGCAAGATTTTCAACTGTTTTAAAAGAAACTCCTACAATAAAAGTTAAACATTTCTTAAATGCTGCTGACGCAGTTGACTTTATAAATTCCCAAGATAATAAAAGAAGAATTTGCCTTTTGACTGATTATGAGTTATTAAACCAAAAATTAAATGGTTTAGAATTAATTAATAGAACACAAATAAAACGTGCAATATTAGTTACTAGTTATTATGATAAATTGGAAATTAGAGAGAAAGCAGCAAAATTTTCTATTAAAATTTTACCTAAATCCCTAAATTTTGCTGTGCCAATTTATTTTAAAGATAATAAAATTATTGAAAATAAAAACGTTGATATGGTTTGGGTAGATGATGCGCAAGAGTTTATAGATGGTTTTATAGAGAAATATTATAAACATTTATCTATAGATACTTATTATGATCCTAATTTATTTTTAGACAATTTTTACCATTACCCATTAAACACAAAAATTGTTTTAGATATGTTTTATTACAATGATATTACTTTCATTAACGATGGGCTTACGATAGCTAAAGAATTGCATAAAGTTGGATATAATAATCTTTATTTAACAACAGCAGAAATGATTCCTCAGGATAAGATTCCTGATTATTTAACTGTAATTCAAAAAAATCACTTTAAACATATGTCTAATTTAGATAAATTACAGAAATAACAATTTTAATATAAGAAGTAAAGAAGATGACTGATATTTTAGAAACAATTGATGATAAACCGAACCAGAACTCCATGAGTGTACTTAAAGCTCTTGAAATAGTAGCGCCAATTTTACCTACTCCGGTGTATTGGCATGATGTAAATGGCGTAGTTTTAGGTGTTAATGAGCATTGTTTAAAGGGTATGGGTACAATTCGGGAAGAAGTTATAGGTAGAACTCCATATGAATTTTATCCTAAAGACGTAGCAGAACATATTTTAAAGCATAATGAACATGTTATTAAAACTGGTCAAATTCTTTCACAAGAAGAGGTGATTAATAATATTACAACCGGAAAGTTAGTATATGCTTTAGCTATTAAATCGCCTTTATATAATGATGAAGGTAAAGTTATTGGGATTTTGGGTACTTCTATTGATATAACAGCAGAAAAAGAAGCTGAAGAGTTAAAAAAACAAGCTAACAGAATTGTTGCTAAGGAACAAGAAAAATTTAGGGAAATTGTTGGACAGGTAAATCATGATATAAGGTCACCTCTTACTAGTTTACAAATTCTTACTAGCAAATTTGCATATCTTTTTCCTGAAGATGAAAGAAATACATTTAATACAGCTATTACTAGAATTATTGATATTGCTAATAATATGATGAATTATTTTAAACCTAAGGTTGAAGTAGAAAATGAAATTTTATCAGAAGAAAATTCTCCTTTATTAGTTTCAATAGAATTATTGGAGATTTTAGCAGAAAAGAAATATGAATATATAAAAAATTCCATAGAATTTAGACATAATTTTAGCCAACGTGGAAATTTTATTTTTGTTAATATAGATCCGCGTGCATTTGGGCGCATGATATCAAATATTATTAATAATGCTGTTGATTCGTTAGAAGATGACGAAGGTATAGTAGAAGTTAAGCTTAATGTTGAAGATGAAATAGTAGAAATTGTAATAGAAGATAATGGTAAAGGAATGCTAGAAGTAATCAAGAATAAGATAATGAATAATGAGGCTATTAGTGCCGGCAAAAAAGATGGACATGGTATAGGTTTGACACAAGTGAGACAAGTATTGGAAAGGAGTGGAGGCGAGTTAGATATAGAATCTAAAATAGGTGAGGGTACTAAAATTATTCTTACTTTTCCTAAAGCAGCAACGCCTAATTGGATAGCAGAAAGCATAATTATAAATAATAATTTAATCGTAATTGTAGATGATGACCCATCAATTCATGGTGCTTGGGACAGTAGATTTAAAACAAATGCATCTACAATTGCAATTAAGCATTTTGAAGTAGGTGAAGAAGCTATCAGTTATATTAATAACTTACCTGAAATAGAAAAGCAAAAAGTTTTACTTCTAACGGATTATGAATTATTAAAGCAAAATATAAACGGATTAGATGTCATAAAACAGTCTAATATTAAAAATTGTATTTTAGTAACTAGTCATTATGCTAATACTAAAGTTCGTGAATTAGCAGCTAAAAGTAACGTTAAAATACTACCTAAAGCTTTAGCGTTTGATATACCTGTAATATTTAAAAATGGCTAGTATTGGTAAAATAATTAATCTTTAGAAAGGAGGCTATTACAAATATAAGTTCGTTTAAATTTTTTATGGAGGAAATCTTAAATTATGAATAAAGAAATTTTTCATGGTAAATGGGAAGAAACAAAGGGGTTTTTAAAACAAAAATGGGGAAAACTGACTGATGATGATTTAATTCAAATAGAAGGAAGTCATGAGAGCATTTTTGGGATTCTTGAAAGGTATTATGGTTATGCAAAAGATAAAGTT
>CALMTA010000234.1 GCA_937872505.1 uncultured Neisseriaceae bacterium
CAATTAGCTATTTTTATTGAAGCAAATATTAAGCGTAATGAAGCACTTGACCATGTGCTTTTATTTGGTCCTCCTGGTTTAGGAAAAACTACTTTAGCGCATATTATTGCTAAAGAGTTAGGTGTAAATTTAAAACAAACGTCAGGACCAGTATTAGAGAAAGCTGGTGATTTAGCAGCTATTCTTACTAATTTAGAAGCAAATGATGTATTATTTATTGATGAAATTCATAGATTATCGCCAATAGTAGAAGAAATATTATATCCAGCATTAGAAGATTTTCAATTAGATATAATGATTGGTGAGGGGCCATCAGCAAGAAATATTAAAATAGATTTACCCCAATTCACATTAATTGGTGCAACAACTCGTGCAGGAATGTTAACTAATCCTTTGCGTGACCGCTTTGGCATAATATCGCGATTAGAGTTTTATAATGTTGAGGAATTAGCAGCCGTTATTAAGCGTTCGGCGTCTTTACTTAATTTAAAAATTAATGAAGATGGAGCCTTAGAGGTTGCTAAACGTGCACGTGGAACACCTAGAATAGCTAATAGATTATTACGGCGTGTTCGTGATTATGCAGATGTTAAAGCTAAAGGAATAATAGATAAGCAAGTAGCTGATTTAGCATTAAATATGTTAGATATAGATAAAATTGGTTTAGATGTTATGGATAAAAAACTATTAAAAACAATTATAGATAAATTTGCAGGTGGTCCAGTAGGTCTGGATACTTTATCAGCAAGTATTGGTGAATCACCTGATACAATTGAAGATGTTATTGAACCTTATTTAATGCAAAGCGGCTTATTACAAAGAACTCCTCGTGGCAGAGTAGCAACTAATATTGCCTATAGTCATTTTGATTTAGCCTAAAACCAATTTTATATCTGTTATAATCCATCTTTATTATTTTTTGAAGGGGTTAAAATGGATATTTTTAAATATAAATGGTTTGCAACTGGGGATATAGGAGCATCAGCAACAATAATATTTGATAATCTTACAGTTCTTGCCTTTATGTCATTAATTCTTACCATAGGTTATCATTTTCCAGTAGAAATAATAAAAAATCATATTATCCCCGGTAGCGTAATGGGCATAA
>CALMTA010000235.1 GCA_937872505.1 uncultured Neisseriaceae bacterium
TCAGCAAAATTCATCCATGATATGCTCCTATTAGGTAGAAAAGAAGCAAATATTGTATTTATTATTATGCTAATTTGCGAGATTGAAGTTGCAAATATTGCTGGAATCATTAACATAAGTACTCTTTTTACAGCTTTATCTTTAAAATTTAAGCGTGGCCATGTTAACATACCAATTTTCTTTAAAGACGGTAATTGAAATAATAGTTGTAAAAACCCACCAATAAACACTCCCCAAGCAATAGCAATTATTGGCTGAGCAAAATAATGACGCAAAAATAATATAGCAATAATCCAACAAATATTAAGTATGGTAGGAGTAAATGCTGTAATAGCAAAAATACCCCAAGTATTTAATATACTTCCCACCAAAGAGGTTAACGAGATAAATAAAATATAAGGAAAGGTTATTTTCAACAAGGTTGCTGCTAGCATAAACTTTGTTGGGTCACTTGAAAATCCAGGAGCAGTAATTAAAATTATGGCTCCTGAAAATATTATGCCAAGAGCAGTAAATATTATTAATATTAAAGATAGCAATCCCGATATATCAGCAATAAAACTCTTAGTTTCATATATGGATTGTCTATTTTTATATTCAGCTAAAATGGGAACAAATGCTTGAGAAAAAGCCCCTTCAGCAAATATGCGTCTTAATAAATTTGGCAAACGAAAAGCAATATAAAAAGCATCAGTAACTACACCTGCACCAAAAGCACTCGCCATTAAAGTATCACGAACAAAACCTAATACGCGAGATATAAAAGTCATACCACTTATATTAGCTAAAGAACGTAATAAATTTGTATTTGCCATTAATTTTTTCTAATTAAATGAGCCAAATTCGGCTGAATTTATTAATTGTTTAGCGAAATCTAATATTTCCACTCCAAATTTCTTAGCTATTCGCTCAAATGGGTCTTGATCCGGTGTATAATCAACCACATTATCACTTTTATATTTATCTCTTGCTAATGAATCCACTGACGCAATACCATCTATTAAACCTAATTTTAAAGCATCCGCACCTATCCAATACCGTCCTGAAAATAACTCTGCATTATTTAATGATAAACGCTTTCCTCGTCCTTTTTTCACAGCATTAATAAATTGGTCGTGAATTTCATTTAACATTTTTTGCTGCATAACTTCTTGATCTTTATTTGCGGGAATAAACGGATAACCCATTGCTTTATTTTTACCTGCTATTAGTAAACGGCTATCAACTCCAACTTTCTGCATTAACCCAGTTAAACCAAAACCCGTATAAATTACTCCTATAGAGCCAACAATACTTGAAGGATTTGCATATATTTTATCAGCTGCAGCTGCAATATAATAACAGCCTGAAGCACAAACCTCTTCTATAACTACATCGATTGGTTTATTTGGATATAATTTTCTAAAGCGTAAAATTTCATTATAAAGCATATTTGAATAAACTGGCGAGCCTCCAGGTGAGTTGGCTTTTATGATAATAGCTACGACATGTTTGTCTTTTAACGCTTGTTCTAAACCTTTATATATTGTATTATAAATATTTGAATCATCGCTTATAATACCCTTTAAATTTATAATTGCAACTTTTTTTTCAGACTTATCAAGCCCCTTTCCAGATGGCAAAAATAAATAAATTAAAGAAATAGTAATTATTAACCATATTAAGCGAAAAAATATTCGCCACCGCCTGCTAAGCCGTTGCTCTTTTACAGTTTCTAATAAAACTTTTTCAAGTACACTTTTTTCCCAATCTTCCTTTTCCATATATTTCCCTATAACCAAATCAATTCATTTATTTTATAAAAGGCATTAATTACTCCGCTATTATATTACAACATTGTGTTCATGGGAGTTTATTTTAGGTTTGCCATTTTATTATTAAATATGTTATAATACTAGAATTATGAGTTTAAATGTAAATAAAACTAATCAAATTGGATTAATTGCAGCAGTTGTCTTAGTAGCAAGTAATATGTTAGGTTCTGGTATTTATATGTTACCAGCGATTCTTGCCAACGTAGGTAGTATTAGCATTATTGCTTGGGGAATTACCTTAATAGGTATATTTGCATTAGCATTAGTATTTGCCAAATTAGCCCTATTAGTCCCATCAGGTTCTGGCATTTATGCTTATGTAAAAGAAGCTTTTGGAAATTTTACCGGCTTTCAAATAAACTTTATTTATTCTATTGCTAATTGGGTAGCACTTGTGAGCTTACTTATTGTAGTAACTGGATATTTAGGAAAAATATTTCCAATTTTTAATCAACAATCAGTTGCCACACTAACTCAATTAATGATCATTTGGATATTTATATTCTTAAATTTATGCGGTGCTCGATATGTCGGCATAGTCCAATCTATCACTTTTATATTGGGTTTAATACCCATTTTATTTGTTGCCATTTGCGGTTGGAAATGGTTTAGCATAAACACCTTTATACAAAGCTGGCAAGTTGCACCAGTTTCAAAAATAAATGCAATAAACATGTGTTTTAATACTATTATATGGTCTTTTATTGGCATTGAATCAGCATGCGTAGTTTCTAAAGTAATATCAAACCCTAAACGTAATGTTCCGCTTGCAACTATTTTTGGTGTTTCTTTAGGAGCAGCTATTTGTATATCTACTTGCACTGTGATGATGGGAGTTATTCCTAATCAAGTTTTAGCTAAATCGAATGCTCCATTTGCGGATTTTTTGGTGACAATTTTTAATTTTAAATATTTAATGTTTTTTCTATGTATTATTGCAATTACCAACTGCTGTGGTGCTATTAGCGGCTGGATATTAGTAACTGTTCAAACCATAAAAGCTGCAAGCGAAGATAATTTATTCCCTCGTTTCTTAGCAAAAACTAATAAGAATGGCATTCCTAATCGTGCTTTATTACTAATTGGTATTGTTATGAGTATTATTGTAATACTTACTAGCTCTCCAAATGCTCAAACTCAGTTTAATAAAATAATTAACATTTCTGTAATATTATATCTAATACCTTATATTTGTTCTGCTTTTGCTATAATTCAAATAGGTAAAAATAGAATAATACCTAAGTCACAATATATACCTTATGTAATATTGGGTATAATTTCAGGATTATTTTGCATATGGTCAATCATTAATGCCGATTTATCTGTTTCTCTAAGTGCATTTATTTTAACCTTAATTAGCATGATTTTTTATTCAGATAAACCTAAAATCGCCATAAAAACAAATTAAATTACTGATGAATTATCCAACCTTGATCTTGAACACACGATCCATTTAAACATGCATTAGCATAGCTTGGCTGTTGCCCTCTTGAAAGGTTTTCACATATTACATTGCCAATTAAAAGTAGTGAACCGCTTACATCTTTTTCTATAGAAACGCTGCATTGATCACTTGGTATAACTACATCAAGGTGGGCTAATCCATAAAGATCTATAAATAAAGCTGAACCTGTTGCTAAATATTGACCTGATATTGTTCCTGATGGAG
>CALMTA010000236.1 GCA_937872505.1 uncultured Neisseriaceae bacterium
GCAGCTATACTATTTAAATTAATAGAATTAAAATTAATTCCTTCATATTGTAAAACAGCTACCAAGGTTATCATATAGCAATTTGCTGCAGCTGCTAATAATAGTTCCTCTGGATTTGTTCCAACTCCTTTACCCCCAAACTCTTTTGGAACTGATATATCAGAGGTTAACCCAGCACATTTAAAGTTACCAAAACTATTAAATGCACCATTCCAATTGGCCTCTAATTTAAGAGTGTGCATGGTCATATATAATCCTTTCAAACATTAATTTTACAACATATTATTTCATAGTCAAATCATGACTTATTTAGTATACTCATCATAATTAAAGTTATTTTTATATAATATCTTTTAGCCTTCTTCCCTTAAAGCAATTTCTCCTAAATTTAAAAGTAAGGGCGCATTTTCACATGCAACATATTGACATTTTTCAATCTCGCTTAAGTTAATATGTTGATGCCATGCCCAGATGGGCACATAAATAGCATCTCCAGACTCCCAAAATACCACTTTATTCTCAATTATACTTTTACCAACTCCTTGTACAATAAAAATCAAGGTCTCATAATTGTGCCGATGTTTTCGAGTAGATTGTCTAGGCTCTAACCCTCCAATAGTCATACTCATTATTTTGGAAGGTAAATCTACTATACTTACAAAATGTTGCCGTTCCAAACTAAATTTATTACTATCATTTAATTGTTGAATATCAACAGCTTTATGAATTAGTTTGTCAGGTAGTTTTACCTCTAATTGGTTTGGAACTTTAGAAAAATCTTTGGAGTTAAATATCATTATTGATAACCTTTTTAAAAATATTAGTATGTTCATTACAAAAAAAATCAAGAAATTCAACTCTTAAATTAATCATATGTGCAGATACTGCTCTAACTATTTGTAATCTTTTAGGATCATTCCCAATGTAAAAATTCAAAATTAATTTCATTATATCTGCATGTCCATCATCACATGTAACATGAAGTTTAAAAAAATGTATGAAATTATCTGGAATTTGTAGTTTTTCACAATTTTTTATTATAGCAGAATAAAGTGTAGGGACTATTGCTTCAGCTCCTAAACCCAACGCACTTAATCCATATATAGGATCAATATTTCTACAATAGTTAAACATGTTATCAATTAATCTTTGAGTAACAGGTAATACTTGATTGCTACATTTAATATTTAAATGGTCAAGCATTTGCTGATACAATAATAAGTGAACTACTTTTGATGTTTCAGTTTTACCACACTCTTCCAATAAATTTTCCAATAAAAATGAAAAATGTTTTTCATTACTTAGATTGGACAATAATGCACACATATAGTGTACAAAATTTTTAGAATAGTAATAATGTTGTTCTATAAAGTTTTTTAATTTAGGCATATCAAGACCTTCACTTAAACATTTAATTATAAACTTACTATTTTTCAATTTTACTATATTATCTTTTGAAATATAATCTTGATAAGATTTGAATTTATTTTCAATTTGAAGTAACATAATTTACAACCTTATTCGAGAGGTTATCCCTTAATAACCTTTTTAATACTTTACCCGTAATTCCTCTGGGTACATTTTCAACAATGTAAACTACACTCAGAAGAGGCATTTCATACTGGGATAATATACTATTACATCTTATAAGAATTTCTTTTTCAGTCATACTATATCCCTTTGCCATTAAAACAAATATGGCTGGAGTTATATTATTATTAATGTTGGTAGCAACAATACTACAATCAAATATTTCATCAATTGCACGCATAATTAACTCTTCCGCCCAAATACTATATAGTGGACCTTGCAAAGTATAAATAACATCCTGAATTCTATCAAGATGATAAAATAACCCTTTATCATCTTGATAAACAACATCCCCAGTCAACCAATATGAACCACTTTTTGAGCGATGAGTTAATACAGACTCATTCCAATAACCAGAGGTAATACTTGGTCCTTTTACACCAAGCCAACCAATTTTTCCAAAAGAAAGCTGTTTTCCATTTTGATCTAAAACAACTGCACTAACCCACGGTTGTGGAGAACCAATACATCGTTCAAAAGTATTAGTGGTTGAAGTATGGATTATTCTAAATAATGTATGCCCCATTTCAGATGAGCCTAATCCATCAACAAATTGAGATCCCTGAATTTTCTGAAGACCTCTGTAATGATATCCATATTTAACAAGAGCTTTTATATGCCTTTCATGAGCAGCATCACCACTATTTATCCAATATGAAATAGAACTTAAATCATATTTATTAAGATCTTGCTCCAACATCTGTACATAAGTTTCAGGAAAAGAAACTATTGTAGATGGTTTAAATTTTTCAATTAATTTTAATACTTCAAACCCTACACGTTGTGATGAAATCATCAATTGTACGCCACTAAGCAATGCATACATACTATAGGCAATTGCTGAATTATGGGAAGAAGGAAGTGAAGATAGCAAACGCTCTATACCCTCCATTGCCGGCAAGCTTAATAAGTACCTAATTCCATAAAAAAATCCTGAATGCTGTAAACAAATTGCTTTAGGCATACCAGTGGTGCCAGAAGAATGAGTAATCATTATTGGGTCATCATCTTCATGTACATAAGGATGAAAGTTAGGGTCAATAAGAATAATATCAGTTATAGTATTTATATTAATAATTAGAATATTATATCCATGACTACTAAAAAGAGTTTTCATTGGTAAATAATGATCAGAATCAACTATAACTAGTTCTGCAGCAATTTTATTAATAA
>CALMTA010000237.1 GCA_937872505.1 uncultured Neisseriaceae bacterium
CCTAAATCAATATTATCAATTTCTTCCTCTATAGTATCACCAATCTCAGCTTCTCCATGCTTAGATATAGCATCTGACATTGATAACTCTTTATCATCATCATAGAAATCAATATCACTAACGACTACCCATTTACGAATAGTTTTATATTTTCCTGTATTTCTATCTATAATTACATCAATTTCTGGTTCATCATTAACAAAACTTTTTTTTGTTGCAATAGCAAGTGCCTTTTCTAAACATTGAAATACTACATCTTTGTCTAAATTTTTTTCTTTAGCCAATACATCAACTAATAATAAAACTTCCTTACTCATCATTAATCCTTTTAAATAACATTTTTATTTTTTAGTTTTTAATTTACTTATTTTATTAGATTTAATTTCAAATACTAACCGTGCACGATTTATATTTGTAAATTCAATCTCTATCACTTCTTTATTTTCCAACTCAAGTTTAATTACCTCTTTCTTTACATCTTTAATTATCCCTTGGAATACTTTTTGATCATTAATTAATTCTTTAGTTTTTACTTTAACCATTTTTCCTATAAATTTAACATAATCTTTAAGATGTGTTAATGGTCTTTCAACCCCTGGAGAAGATACCTCTAATCGATTATAATCAATGTCTTCTACCAAAAATAATTTACTTAAATGGTTAGACACCATCTCACAATCATCAATAGTTACCCCATCAGCATTATCAATAAAAACTCTAATTAGCTTAGTATGAGTAATTTCAACTCCCACTAATTCAAAACCAAGCCCAGTAACTGTCTTTTCTAAAATTTCACGTATTTTCATATTTTATAAAAAACCATAAATTTATTTATTTAACAAAAAAGTGAGTCTATAAAGACCCACTTACTAAACTTCAATTAATATTGAAGCACATTTAAATTATAAGTATTTATTATAACTTACTTTTAATACTTCTTGCAACCTTTTATTTTAAACTAAACATATAATACTAATAAAATAATAGCAACATAAATTAAGTACTTAATAAGATAATATCTTTTATAATGCTTTTTCTTATACTGCTGACCTATTTGCTGTATAGCATAAATATATTTAAAAATTTTATTAATAAAACCAGTTCTATCATTTATGTTATTAGGTGAACTAGCAGCCTTCATAATTGTACTACTGAAAAATTCATTCAACCATTTACCAACTGAAGTATGCATTGGTCTTGCCACATCGCAGAATAAAATAAGTCTTTCTTTACTAGTATTATTATATGCTTCATGTACAAATGTTTCATCAAATAAAACATCTTCACCATCACGCCACGAATACTTTTGCCCATCAACAAAAATAGCACAATCATCTGAATTTGGAGTACTAAGACCCAAATGATAACGCAAAGATCCTGCATATGGGTCCCTATGTAAACCTAATTTACCCCCAGGCGGTAGTAGAGCAAACATCCCTGCTTTAACTTCAGGAATTTGTTTTAATAGCTCTGAAGTTATAGGGCATTCTTCAATAGCTGATGGATGCGCAGTATGATACCATTTTAAATAAAACCTCTTCCAGCCTTTTTTAAAAAAAGTATGAAAACCCGCATCATCATTATTATTATTTCCCGTAATTAACCCTTTATCTATTAACTTCAATCCTTCATTTCTAATAGCTTGCCAATTTTTTCTCAAAATTAAAAGATTTGGAATATCTTCAACTAATAAATATGGTTTATTAGGAACAGCTGAAAATAAATACATTAAACAATTTATTGGCGACATTAAAGCTGTATGATCTACAATCTGCCTTGAAAATTTTAGACTTTTTTTCCCTCTAAAATGAGTATAAATAGTACAACCTAAAAAGATATAAATAATAACATACTTTAATGACATCATATTTTTAAATAATTCCACAAACATTTAAATATCCTTAAGATAAAAACTAATTTTTACTAAGTTCTATGAATGATAACTTCCTGCATTTTTTCCATCAACATTTTACTAAAAAATAACAAAAATAAACTAAATGCAATTATTATTAATCCAAACTTTAAAAAAAGCATAGAATAAGAATTAAAAATTGTAATATGGCTATTATTTGCTGCATCAAATAGAACATAAACAAAAGCAAATATTTTATCTTTAATTAATATTCCTATTGCAATCGCTAAAAACCATACTCCTTGAGCAAAACTGCCAAACCTTTTTGGAAACAACTGCGCAACCATTGAAGACCCTATTGCTAAAACTAATAAGACTGAAAAAGATAGTAAAATATCTATTAAAAATACCCATCCTACAGAAATTTGATAATTTATATCTATAAAATACTTTGTTGCTACAGCTAATATTAAAAGACTTATACCTAAAATAGCAATTGCTAAATTAAACTTTAAAGGAATACTAACTTTAATATTTTGCTTTTGTAAAAAAATATATAACTTAGCAAAAATTGGCGCAAAAATAATAATTAAAAAAGGATTAAAATAATTGATAACATTCCTA
Source organism: uncultured Neisseriaceae bacterium (assembly GCA_937872505.1). Taxonomy (GTDB): domain Bacteria; phylum Pseudomonadota; class Gammaproteobacteria; order Burkholderiales; family UBA11063; genus Aquella. The sequence goes on from CALMTA010000237.1 coordinate 2,477, forward strand.
GATACATCATAACCAAATAAATTAAACTTAACATAATGTAGAGAAAATGTAGAGATCACTAAAATAATTTGCAAAAAAATTATCCAAAATACACTAGCTATTAAAATTAAATTTAACGCTAAATATATGCCCTTAGATTCATTTTTATCTAATTTTATGGCTAATAAAAGGCAAATTATAATTGTTAAACTACTAAAAAGATAGAACACATATTGACAAAAATCTAATCTTTCTAACAATAATCCTAATAAATAAGCAACAATCACCCCCATAACTATTACAACAAAATTTGCTCTTCCTAAAAATCGGCTATTTTTCCCTGAGTGATTATCAGAATGAATAAATTCTTTTTTAAAAACCAAATATATTAATATATCTAATAATATAAATAAAGGAAAAAATATAATACTAGAAAATTTAGCTTTAATTAAAATTGGTACTAATACTATACCAACAAAACACCCTATACTCATAAACATATAGAAATATGTATAGGCTGCATCTAAACGAGGATCTTTTGCTTCAAAACATCTGCTAACATAATTAACTGCATTAGTTTTAAATAATATATTACCTATTAAAATTAAACCTACACAAAAATTAAAGGGTAAAAAATTATTAAAAATAAATAAAAAACTATATCCAAATAATAGAAATAATAAACCAGAAATATAAGATCTTCGCAATCCTAATATTTTATCGCCAATAACTCCTCCGCTAATTATTAAAGCATATAATATTATATTAAAAGAAGTTAAAGATATTTTATTAGATAAAGAAATATTAAAATTTTTTGTATAAACGAATACTATTGTCTGAAACCCATAAAAAACAAACCTTTCAAACAGCTCAATAAATAATATTAAATAAAATAGCTTTGGCATATGCCAGAAACCGGCTTTAATAATTTTTGAATCTATTTCTATTTCAGTATTCATTTAAAGATCCCATATTAAATATGTTCACTATAAGCCAAAATAACTTTATTTAAAAATAGGTTTGCTTTTTTCTAAAACTACATCTTTAGTAATTATAACTTTTTTTATTTTTTCTAAAGTTGGTAATTCAAACATCGGCTCTAAAAGAATATTTTCTATAATTGAACGTAATCCTCTAGCTCCTGTATTACGTAACAATGCTTTTTTAGCAATTTCTTTAATAGCTTCTTCCTCAAAAACTAAGTCTACATTTTGCATAGAAAATAATTTTTTATATTGCTTAATTAAAGCGTTTTTTGGTTCCGTT
>CALMTA010000238.1 GCA_937872505.1 uncultured Neisseriaceae bacterium
AATTGTTATGTGTGGTGGAGAGATTGAAAAAGATACTATTGTTAGTGAGGATTGGGTTCTTAATATAGAAAAAGAAAAATTTAAAGAATTAGCCTTGTCAGAAAAGAGTGCTGCACGTATGCAATATATGTTAGAAAATGGCAAGCCATTGCGTAATTAAATTTAAATTAGGAGTCTTTAGAATATGATAAATAAGCCGGTATATATCATTGCAGCACAAAGAGCTGCTGTGGGTAAAGCAAAAAAAGGTGGATTTGCCAAACTTAGGCCTGATGAATTATTAGCAAAAGTAATAATGACAACAGTTAAAACAGCACAAATAAACCCTTTAGACATTGAAGATGTAATAATGGGGTGTGCATTTCCTGAAGCAGAGCAGGGACTAAATGTAGCTAGGGTGGCGTCATTATTAGCTGACTTACCAGAGTCAGTTCCTGGTTTTACTTTAAATAGGTATTGTAGTTCAGGATTAAATTCAATTGCTGCTGCTGCTAATTGTATAGCTCAGGGGGAAATGCATGTTATAGTTGCAGGTGGAGTTGAAAGTATGAGTCTTGTTCCTATGGGGGGCAATGACTGGAGTGTTAGTCCTGAAGTCTTTAAGAAAGATGGGCATGTAGCTATTGCTTACGGTATGGGTATTACTGCGGAAAATGTTGCTAAAGAATGGAATATAACTCGTGAAGAACAAGATGAGTTTGCTCTTGAAAGCCATAAAAAAGCTATTAATGCAATAAATAACAAATTATTTGCTGAAGAAATTATTCCGATTGAAGTTATTCATCGTTTGCCTGACGAAAAATCTCATCAAATTATTGAAAAAAAAATTATTATTGATACTGATGAAGGCCCAAGGTCTGATACTACACTTGAAGCATTAGCTAAATTAAAGCCGGCTTTTGCAGTAAAAGGATCGGTTACTGCGGGAAATAGTTCGCAAATGTCTGATGGTGCTGCAGCTTTGGTATTAGTAAGTGAAGAGTATTTAAAGAAGCATAATTTAAAACCTTTAGGACGATTTTTAGGGTTTTCTGTGGCGGGGGTGCCTCCAAGAATAATGGGAATTGGTCCGATAAAAGCTATTCCTAAAGTTTTACAGCAAGTTGGTATTAATTTAGAGCAGATTGATTGGATTGAATTGAATGAAGCTTTTGCAGCACAGAGCCTAGCTGTTATAAATGAATTAAAACTTGATAAAAATAAAGTTAATCCCTATGGCGGTGCAATTGCAATTGGTCATCCATTAGGAGCAACAGGTGCAATTTTGTCTACTAAAATATTGCATGCTTTGCGTAGAAATAATAAAAAATATGGGATGGTTACAATGTGCATAGGAACAGGAATGGGGGCCGCTGGAATATTTGAATCGCTATAATAAAGTTATTAAATTTTTATGAGTATATAAGGTATGGAAAAAATTTGGTTAAAACATTATCCAGCTGATGTACCAGCTGAAATTGAGAAAACAAATGAAACCCTTGTCGATTTTCTAGAAGATGCTTGTAAAAAATATCCAAATAATCGAGCTTTTACTTCTCATGGAGAGACTTTAACATTTAAAAAATCGCATACATATATAAATAATCTTGCAGCATCTTTAACTAAATTAGGAGTACAAAAAGGTGATAGAGTTGCTGTAATTTTACCTAATTTATCTCAATATCCAATTTCAATTTTTGCAATACTAAAGATTGGCGCAATAGTAGTAAATATAAACCCTTTATATACTGAAAATGAAATGGGATATATTCTACAAGATTCAGGTGCAAAAGTTGCTATAGTTTTAAATATGATAGCAAAAAATTTAAATAACCTTTATGGTAAAAATAATTTACAACATATAATTGTTACTAAAGTCCCTGATTTATATCCTTTTATAAAAAGAGCCATAATGAATTTTGTTATAAAGTATATAAAAAGAACTAATACTGATTATCTTTATAAAGCTCACAGTTTTAAAGATATGGTACTGAAGGAAAGTAATTTAAATTTAAAAAATGAGGTGATTAGTAGCGATATAGCTTTTCTTCAATATACAGGGGCTACAACTGGCAGACCCAAAGGTGCAATGCTTTTACATTCAAATATAGTGGCTAATATTTTACAAATTAGGTTATGGATTAAA
>CALMTA010000239.1 GCA_937872505.1 uncultured Neisseriaceae bacterium
TTCCATTTAGGGGAAGGGTAAAAAACGTTTGATTATCATAAAATATTTGTTTTCGGAGTAGACTCATTATCTAAGTTTTGTTGCTCTTTTTGTTGCAACTTCATAGATTTTATTTTTTTAATATAGAAATATGAAGTAGTAATGATCAGTATCATACTAAAAATAAAACGGTAATTCATAGCCTTAGTTTCATATTTAAAATATTGATGAGAGTTTGACCATGAAAAAGTAGCTATCTCAGGACTGAAAAAGTGATCAGTGTGGAGCATCAACTCTACACCGTGCAAAATATCATTAAGAAACATTATAATCAAAGGCAATAAAAAGTGTCCTCTTAAATGTAAAGGAAATTTATAGAATAAGGGGATCAGAACCAATGTATAAATACCTCCAAAAATCAAGCTGCTATAAAATTTTGAAGCAACTCCATTCACTTTAGATAAAAGCATAGGCTCTATATCCGGATTACTAAAATATTCAATGGAATAACTATTCCTGATAAATAGGAAAAAAATATAACTTCCCATATATATAATTGCAAAAAATATTGTCTTTTTTTCTGAAAATGTGTTTGCATTCATATATAAATTATTTTTCGCTGAGCTTCCGCCTACGACTGCAAAATATGTCTTTTCCAAAAATTATATTTTTACTCAAATTCAAAAATTTAAAATAAGCTCTAAAGTATTCTCTTCTGAAACGAGTTACGAATGGGACTGAATTTCCAATTCTTTTTTTAAATTTTTTATGGCTTTCATTACAAAATAGAACATTAATAAACCCATTATAATCATTTTAATATAGTGTGAATTACTTATCTTGTTTCTGTAATCATTCTTAGATAATAGAAAACCTGAATTACCTAAATGTGCTACATTTTCGGAGTAATACAAAATAAACAGTCCATCTACTATAGAATGAATATATAAAGTAACCATTAAAAAAAGTAAAATATAGATTTCACTTCTTTTCAATTTTAGTATTTTATAATATCGGTCCGTAATAAGGGTTGCAATAAATAAGAGTAAAAAAAATACTGTAACCAGAAATATTGTAAAATTGATATTTAACCCGTATTTGAGTGATGGTTCTACTGCAGGATTTTGAAAAAATAAATTTAAATTCTGTTTAGAACCAATAAAATAATAAACTATCGGCAAGAAAACAAAAAGCGCAACAGCGAATATGAATTTTGGATTAATTTTTGGATTTAGCATTATAATTATTTGAAATTTAATATTTTATCTCTTATTGTTAACGATTCTTTATTTTTAATTTTAACAGGTAATCTCTTTACTTTGTTTTGAACATCTTTTATTTTGTCAAATAACCCTATATTTTTATAAAAACGAATTAATGTTAAATAAGGCTTAAATTTAATTGGATTTAGGTTTGAAGAAATTAATAACATTTTTTCCGCTTCTGAATAATTGCCATTCTTATAATAACTATATGCTATTTTTTCATAAATTTGATAACTCTTAAAAGCTTTTTTATCTAATTTTTCATAAAAATCAACAATACTTTTGTATTCTAAATTACGAAATTTATTCATTATGTAGATTTCTCTCAATATGTAGCTTGATTTAAAAACTTTAATGGTAATATTTTCATGATCAACAATTCGATCATAATAAATTAAAATTTCAATAGTCTTAAATGTTAGTAGCATAATGAAAGAACATAATACAATATATTGGTTCAAATTTTTTAATTTTTGGTTTAGAGGAGTTAGTTTCATATAAAATAGAGAAGTCGAATATGCAAATAAAGGTGAAAAACTTAACTGCAGAAAACCAAAATTGAAAATAGAAGAGAAAATAAAAAAAATAAAAATGAAGGACTTTATATTAACTAATCCGATTCCTTTCCTTAGAATTAAAAATATAAATAGAAGTAATAGAATAATACCTGTTAATCCAAACTCAGTATAAACTGATAAAAACTCACTAACTGGTGAATGCATATATGCCTGACTATGCATCAACTGAGTCAATTCAAAATTTTTAACATTATTGATAACGAAACAAAAATATTTCTCTGTGAAGCTATTGATTCCATTGCCAAAGATAATTTCTTCCAAAGTAGTATTCATAGTTATACAATTTTTATAAATAAAAATTCTTGCCATAATACTATCAGTATAAGTCAATTTGAAATCATAAAAGAATAAAATTAAAAAGCCAAATAGTAAAAACCAGAGTTTTTTGTCAATTATAGCTTTTATTATTTTTAGCTTTATTATCAGGGTTAATAAAACCACAGCTGACAATCCTAACCATGTAGATTTTGAACTGAATTTAACTAGTAATAAAATTAAAATTAATAATATTATTTTATGAATTAGGCTTACATCTTTATTTTCATTTTCAAATAGTGTTTTATAAAAAAATATTATGAATAATACTGCCCCAAAAATTGAAGATGCATTCGAAAAATGCATACCACCCTCATTAGGATTAGAAAAAAACAATGAAGAAATAATGAAAAATATAGTAACAAAGTATAGTAATAATGAATCTTGTTTTATCGATTTTATTTTATTATTTTCCCTATCCTTATTTAATAAAAAAATTTGATAATATCCAAAAAATAAAAAACAATTTAATATGGAGTCTATCCACATTTTATTATTTAAAAATGATATTATTAAAGCAAAGATTAATAAAAGGTTTAAGGTAAAAAAAAAGATATCATTAATTAATAACCTTCTGGTAAAAAAAAACACTCCCCATATCACCAATAATACAAAAGGTAAAATAGGGAGTATTTTAAAAAAATTTATTAAGAATATTCCAAGAAGTAAGATTATCAATATGAAATCATTAGAATATGTTTTTTGCTTAAAAAAGTGGAATATATTCATTAATCCCAAGGAAACCAATCTCCGCATTCATCATGATACCCATAAATATTCCAATCATTTATATAATCGCTACAATCATAAGGACCATTTCCATTAGTACTAAATATTTCAAATGTATCTAGAATCTCTCCCCAATATGTTTCATTATCTTCAGGAAAGGTATCAAGACAATAACTTGGATCACACCAACATTGAGTACACTCACTACCTCCTCCTCCATTATTATCACCTAATGTTTCTCCCGGAGGGCATGATGCCAAATCTATTAAAAGTTCATCATGTGCTTGATTTACCGCCAACATATAAATACCCAAAGAACCAACAAATTCTAATTGAGCACCTATTAAGCAAACAGGACAAGCTACAACGGTAGCGCAGCATATCTCTAAAGCCAAAGCTGTAACTGTATTTGAATAAATAACGAGCTGTTGAGCATAGAATTTTGTAGTATTATAAGTGGCCCAAGCCTGTTGAGAACAATTAAGTTGTTGTGAACTACTCTTATTTATCGAAATAGTTATAAATAAGCAAAGTAATAGAAATTTTATATTTTTCATCTTTGTAATATTTAAGTTATTATGCTATTTAATTTGATTTATCATCATTTGACTCATTATTCTTGCCGAAGCCAATGTAAAGCCTTCATTAAAATCTGAGTTTGAAATTTTATGTTTTTCCAGAAATGGATTAATCTCTTTCTTAGCTTGCTTCAGATATTTAGTATTTCCTTCTAAAGCTTTACTGAGTTTTTGTAAGCTATTTTTTGAAAAAGTTTTTTCAATCTCTTTTTTTAACTTTTCATTATTATTATTTGATTTAGTTTTTTTATATTCCTCAACCATAGCTTTTAATTTCATCTTGTCAGGTTTTTCTTTTATAATACCTTGCATCATAGCATTTTGATTTTTAAGGTATTGTATAAAATTTTTATTGTTTTCAAGGAAAACAACTACTTTAACAATCTCAAGTTTTGGTTTTTCTTTCATGCTTCTGGACTCTAATTTATATTGAGACATTTCTTCATTATTCAGAAATTCATTATCATCAGAATGACATGATATGAATAACATTGTAAAAAATAACCAAATGGAAACAATTTTTTGATTTTTCATTTAATCTAATTTTTAAAAGGTAAAATAATATCACAAAATTACCTGAATGTTCCTTCAGGGATGGAGTCAAAACATATAAAATAAATCAACTTTATGATTCATTTTAATCAAAATTGATTTTTTAAGAATATTTTATGGCAAATCCTATT
>CALMTA010000240.1 GCA_937872505.1 uncultured Neisseriaceae bacterium
AGGTGTTTCTAAAGATTTCTTTTATACTCCTGGTGTAGGGCTTAGGTTTGAATTTCCAATTAATAAATATGTCGAGGTATTTTTTGATCAAATGTATGCTTATAATTATGATCAGTCTAATATACCTCTTCCTGATACTAAGACGATTATTATTGCATCCAACTCGCAGTGGACTAGTATTTTAGGCGTTAAAGTTGATTTGTGGGAAAACCTACAATTAGCGGCTAATGTTTTTTATACAAATTATAATGATTATAATCAAACAAGTCTAGCTTATTTAAGTAGTACTCCTGCTGATGGATTTCTGGGGTTACCAACTACAGCAACAGGTATACAAGGTTCTGTTGGTTTTACTTTTTAAAATCTTATTTTATATATTCAGCGCGCTTTTAAAGCATGTGCTGAATATAAGAATATTAAATTTATTAAAAACTAAGTACAAAATAATTCTTAAACATTTCTTTAGGAATAAAATTAGAATACCCAGCGTTAATTGCTTTTTCAATTAGCATTTTACTTGCTGACCCATTAATGCTAAATTTAGGGCAGAGCCCCTCATTAATTATTTTAGCAATAAAACTGCGAGAGCATTTTAAATGTTCAGACATTTCTTGCTGAGTACAACCATTAATTAACATAAATAGGACTTGTTCTTCATTTTGAGTAAGTTTTATTTCCTGTATATTTTCTAAAGGCAGCATTTTATAATTATTATGAGATTTAAATTTTGTTTCAATTATATTCTTATTTGATATCATTTTAATTTCACGTCGTATGGTTTTATAACCTAATGCATCGCCATTTATATTTAATAATGGCTCGCTGGTTCCTAAATATAGTTTATTATCATTTTGATTAAACCAAATAACATCTAAAATTTTTTTGTTATCCATTATATATTTATTGTGTAGTTCATGAAATTCTTTTGGGGCAAATGTGAGCATTTTTTTCCAAACTAACTCACGATTTTTAATTGCGTCATTATAATTTTTAAAGCCTAACCATCTTGCAGTTTTATCTGTAGAGAAAAGTAGCTCTCCAACGCTATTATGAATAGATAAATTAATATCATATTTTATAAACCCATAAAAAGCAGGAATAATAATTTTTTTAATAAAATTGTTATCATTTGATTTTTTAACTAAAGTAGTCATACTAATAAACTTATACCTAATAATATTTTATATGTAATTTAATTATTTAATGTCGGCATTATATGTATAAACAGATAAATAAGCAATAGCGAATTTTCACTATTGCAGAAAAATACGTTTTTAGTAGTTTAAAACACAATTAATATTGACATGATTAATGATATAATCACGTTATATTTTAATGTGTAATTATCACCTTGAAGGACTAAATTTATGAGTTGGTTAAGTAAATTATTACCACCGAAAGTACAAGCTAATGGTTCAGCAACTAAAGTTAATGTGCCAGAGGGTTTATGGATAAAATGTGAAAATTGTAATGAAATTCTCTACCATACTGATTTAGATAATAATTTAAAAGTATGTCCTAAATGCGATTATCATCATCAATTAAATAGTCGCGAACGAATTGATATGTTATTAGATACGGATAATCGCAAAGAGATTGCAGAAGAAGTTAAGCCTGTAGATATTTTAAATTTTAAAGATAGCAAAAAATATACTGAAAGGCTAGAGCAGATGCAAAAAAAAGTTGAGGAAAATGATGCTTTAATTGTCATGAAAGGGACTATTAATAATCAGCAAGTTGTTATAGCTTGTTTTGAGTTTAGATTTATTGGTGGTTCAATGGGGTCTGTTGTTGGAGAAAAATTTGTTCGTGGTGTTAAGGCTGCATTAGAATACAATTGCCCATTTATTTGTGTATCAGCTTCAGGTGGTGCTAGGATGCAAGAGGGAGTTAGTGCGCTAATGCAAATGGCAAAAACTTGTGCGGCTTTAACATTATTGTCAGAAAAAATGTTACCTTTTATTTCAATTTTAACTGATCCTACGTATGGGGGAGTATCTGCCAGTTTTGCTTTTTTAGGTGATGTAGTTATTGCAGAACCAGGAGCTTTTATTGGTTTTGCAGGTCGTAGAGTTATAGAACAGACAGTTAGAGAAAAACTACCTGAAGAGTTTCAACGTGCAGATTTTTTATTGAAAAAGGGTGCTATAGACATGATTGTACGCCGTCATGATTTAAAAATAGAGGTTGCAAAAATAATGGCTTTATTAACAAATAAAGAATTATCTAGTTAAGAGAAGGAAAAATGCTAAAAGTAGGATTTGTTGGCTGGCGTGGCATGGTTGGTTCAGTATTAATGCAGCGTATGATATCTGAAAATGATTTTAATAGAATTGAGCCTACATTTTTTTCTACTTCTGATGTAGGTGGAGAATCTTTAAAAGTTAAAGGCGACAGTTTAAAATTATTAGATGCCTATGATTTAGATAATCTTGGAAATTTAGATTGTATTGTGTCAACCCAAGGCAGCGATTATACCGATAATATTTTACCAAAGTTAAGAAAAAATGGTTTTAATGGTTATTGGTTAGATGCTAGTTCAACATTACGTATGAATGATGATTCTGTTATTATTTTAGATTCCGTTAATCGATCATTAATCGATAAAGCGCTAAATAGTGGTATTAAAAATTATATTGACGGCAATTGTACAGTAAGTTTAATGATAATGGCTATTGCTGGTTTATTAAAGGATAATTTGGTTGAATGGGTAAGCACGATGACTTACCAAGCAGCTTCAGGTGGCGGAGCTAAGTGCATGCTTGAACTATTAAAGCAAATTGAAGGTTTGTCTAAGGGAATATATAGTTTCTTAGCAAATCCAGAAACTAATATTTTAGACATAGATAAAGAAGTTAAGAATATTTTAAGCAACAATGTTTTACCCACACATAGTTTTGGGGTGCCATTAGTAGGAAATGTTATTCCTTGGGTTGATGTTCAAGTTGCAGATGGACAGACCAAAGAAGAATGGAAAGCTCAAGCTGAAGGTAACAAAATACTAGGTTTAACAGGAAATAATATTATCCCAATTGATGGGGTATGTGTGAGAGTTGGCAGTTTACGCTGTCATTCTCAGGCTTTGACAATAAAACTAAAAGATAATATATCCTTAGAACATATAGTTCAATTAATTAAAAATGGGCATCAATGGATTAAATATGTAGAAAATAATAAAAGTGATACTTTAAAGTATTTAAATCCTGTTGCAGTTAGTAATACCTTAGATATTGCAGTAGGAAGACTTAGAAAATTAAAGATTGGTCCAGAATATTTAACATTATTTACTGTAGGAGACCAACTATTGTGGGGGGCTGCTGAACCTATTAGGCGAATGCTTAATATTATTATTGATTATCATAAATGATTGAAATTAATTATAATATAGCACTAATTATTGAATATGATGGCAGTAATTATTATGGATTTCAGAAACAAATTGGCGTACAAACTATTCAAAATCAATTAGAGCAAGCTTTATTTCTTTTTACTAATCAGAAAGTTGATGTTATTACAGCAGGACGAACAGATACTGGAGTACATGCTATTTATCAAGTAGTGAATTTTATAACTACGGTTAAAAGAAACTTAAATAGTTGGGTTCGTGGAGTTAATGCTTTTTTGCCAAAAGATATAGTTATTAAAGAAGCTGCAAATGTTCCTTTAGAATTTAATGCTAGATTTGATGCTATTTCTAGAACTTATCACTACTATTTATATAATAATTTTATTAGGTCAGCGCTACTATATAAAAGAGTTGGGTGGTATCAAAGAAAATTAGATATAAATAAGATGAAAAAAGCTGCTTCTTATTTAATAGGAGAACATGATTTTTCTTGTTTTCGTGCTTCCAGCTGTCAGGCTAATACACCAAATAGAACAATAACTAATTTTACAATTGATAATAAAGAAAATATTATTAAATTTGAAATTACTGCAAATGCATTTTTACATCACATGGTTAGAAATATAATTGGTTCTTTAGTATATATAGGTGATGGTAAAATTAATTTAGAATATTTTTTGCAAATTTTAAAAGATTTAGATAGAAGAAATGCACCTCCTACTTTTATGGCAGACGGTTTGTATTTAGCTAAAGTTATTTATCCAGAAAATTATTTTTCTTGTAATCCATTAAATTGGTTATTTTAAATTGATTTAATTATGCGATTAACTATTATTAATATTGCTAATAAAATGCCTAGTTGGGTAGAAAGTGCTTGCGAAGAATATTTAAAAAGAATAAATTATGGAAAATATTCTTGCAAAATAATTTCTATAAAAGCAGAAAAAAATCATAAAATTGCTTTAGAAAATATGGCGTTAGAAGCAAAAAAGATTAAAACTCAAATTCCTCAAGGTGCATTTATAATTATATTAGATGAAAAAGGTGTACAGTTAAATAGTGTTGATTTCGCTAAAAAATTAGAATATATTGAATTAAATAATCAAAATATAGTTTTAGTAATTGGCGGCGCCGATGGCATTCATGAAGAATTAAAAAAACAGGCGCATTTAATAGTTAGCATTTCTCTTTTTACTTTTCCACATGCACTAGTTAGAATAGTTATTTTAGAACAGCTTTATCGAGCTATAACTATACTTGAAAATCATCCGTATCATCGTGAATAGAATTTTATGTTTAATTTATACCTAAAAGATATTGAACAAATTGATTTAGCAAATGAATTAGTAAAAGTTACTGAAAAAATTATAATAACAAATGAAATTCCTGACTCTTCCAGTATTTATTTGCAATTAGATAAATTTGGTTTAGCTATAATCACACCAAATTTTAGTCCTATATATATTAAAGATATTTATTCTAAAATTAATTCAAGAATAAAATTTAAAGATGAACTATTAATTCAAGCTATTAATATGAAAGTTAGTGCAAATCCTCTAATTTTTGATTTAACAGCAGGATTTGGTAAAGATGCAGCTATATTAGCTAATTATGGTTATAATTTAATAATGATTGAACGTAATTATATTTTAGCTACTATCTTATTTTATGCGTTAAAAGTAGGGTTAATTCCTAAAGAAAAAATAACTTTACTTTACGAAGACAGTTTCAATTTTATGCAAAAATATTCAGGTAAAAAACCAAATATTATATACATTGACCCTATGTTTGAACAAAAAACTAGTTCATTATCTAAAAAAGAAATACAACTAATACAAATATTAACAAAAGCTGATGATAATAATAATGAATTGTTATTTAAACTATCATTAAAATTTGTAAATAACAAGCTTATTATTAAAAGAGATAATAAACAAGAAAATTTAGTTATTAGTCCTTTACCATCTTATTCAAAACGTGGAAAAACTATTCGTTATGATATTTATATTCCAAGACCAATTCCTACCACCAGTGCCCAACCATTATAAAATCTAGCATTCAATAAAAAAACGAAATTGTTACTTTCTTTTTTAATTAATATTAGTTTATCATATCGGGCATGAACAAGTGAGCAATATATTAAATAATATAAATGATAGTTAAATATAATGTTTCTATTTAAAGATAATTGGTATTGAACGTATACCGGTTGAAGTTAATAATAAAGTAGAAATTGAGTACTTAGAAGTTGATACCATGTTTGGTGCTAAACAAAAATTGTTTTTATTAACTATATTGTTAATAAAATCCCTAACAAATGTGCTGATAATGCAGTAGAAAATTTTAAATCAATATTTTTTCTTTTACTAATCAGGTATTCTTGCAGTTTTTAAAAATAGGATAATATGCTATGATTAATTCAATTTTAAACGATAACAATAAAATAAATAATAATAAAAATTTTTTACCTGAAGAGAAGCTTAGTAAATGGGTTTTTGAAAATCCAGGAAATAAACGGAATTGTGAAATAGCAAAAGAAAGAATATTAAATATTATAGAAGCCTCAAACAGCTATTTTGCCAATGCTGTTGCCAAAGAATTAGATTTAAGTGGGTTGCAATTAACTACTTTACCTCCTTGTATTAATGGCTTAACTAATTTAACTAAGCTTAATTTACTTGGTAACCAAATAACAACAATAGCAGCAAATGCATTTAATGGCTTAACTAATTTAACTGAACTTAATTTATCTGGTAACAAAATAAC